>CAYTDS010000145.1:2249-5666 GCA_964436555.1 uncultured Flavobacteriaceae bacterium
AGTGCCGTAATACGAAGCTGCGATGTTTTCGGAATTCAAGAAGCACATCTTATTGAAAGTAGGTATGGGAAGCGATTGGATAAGAATATTGCGATGGGTGCAGAGCAATGGGTATCCATTCATCGGCATTCAAATACTAAAGGTTGCTTGGAATTATTACGAAATGAGGGATATATGATTATAGCAACTACACCTCACAGTAATTCATGTCTTTTGAGCGACTTTGTCTTGGATAAAAAAATTGCTCTTTTTTTTGGAAACGAAAAGGCGGGACTAAGCAAAGAGATTCTAGATGGTGCAGATGGATTTTTGAAAATTCCAATGACCGGGTTCACTGAAAGCTTGAATATCTCAGTGTCTGCAGCTATTATTCTACAGGAGTTGACATCCAGGTTACGATATTCCCAAATTCCATGGCAATTATCCGATAAAGAACATTTTGAAATACAACTGGAATGGACAAAAAAATCAATAACCAGTATTGATGCAATTTTAGCACGATACTATACAGGGGTCTAATTACGGACTCTATTTCATATAGAGTAACCATCTACGGAAAAGTACTTATTGAGCTAGTTCTAAAAGTGCAACATCATACTCATTATCCAAGAGAACTCTTCCGTTTGCAACTTCAACCAAAGTTTCGGAGTAGCTGTCGTAAAGTTTAGTTCCATCTCCAAAGAAACCTTTTACTAAAAGTGATTTTTTTCCTTTGGGTAAGTTCAAACCAACAACAACCTTATCCCGAAATTCTCCATTATCATAAGATCTACTAAATACGTAAGGCGACTTTGATAATTGTGAGTGTAATCCGGCACCAATTGACGGGTGGTTTCTTCTAAAGCGCCCCAATTTTTGCCAATGGTTTAAAATTTTGCTTGTCTCCGGGATACTATCTATATCCTCCCAATTCATAAACGATCTTAAAGTGGCATCGCCTTCTGCGCCTTCTATTACTAAACTTCTTGCGGTTTCATCACCGTAATAAATTTGAGAAGCTCCGGGAGTAAGCAGTAATACATTGGCGGCCTGATAACTTTTTGTCCTAAGGCTATCAAATGGCGTCTTATCATCATGAGAAGTAAGATAGTTTAGTACACTAAGACCTTTTAAATCATTCTGAAGTAAATCATTATACTTTTTAAATATGGTTTCATAGTTCTTTGAGGCATCTTTCTTAAGTTCAAAATTGATTAAACTTTTAAAACCATGGTTAAAATAATCAACTTTTTTATCCCCAAAATCATATTCTCTGCCTCCTGAAATACCGTAACCGTATACTTCACCAACCATAAAGAATGGGTTGTCGTCCAAAACTTCTTGAGGATGCTTTTTTTTCCAAGTCTCGAAGGCATAGGATGCTTCCTTGTAGAGTTCTGACCATGCATTTTCGTTTACATGTTTAACAGTATCTACCCTAAAGCCATCAATACCATACAAATGGACAAAATCAGTAAGCCATTTAATAATATAAAATCTGGGTGCCCGGGGGTAACCGGTACGTTCAAAAAAAAGCTGAAGCTCTTCTAACTCCTTACTTAATCTTCCCTCTTCTTTCCATTTTGCGAGTAAAGGATCCGGAAGTTCTACGGGGACGTCACTTTCAGAAATAATATCTGGAAGATTGTCTACCAATGTACAACTGGTCGTATTTTCGTAGGTAGTAAAATCACAGGTTGGATCAGTGCGTACCCATTTAGACGGCCATACAGGATCTTTTTTGGTGACTGGTCCGGTATGATTTAGAACAACATCCAATAAAATTCTAATTCCGTTGCTATGTGCTGTCTTAACCAATTGTTCCAAATCTGTTTTTGTTCCAAAATTGGGTTCTAATGCAGTCCAATCCTTAGTCCAGTAGCCATGATAACCATAGGTCTTTCCTGTACCCTCATCAGTAGCACCGTGAATTTGTTCTACAACCGGAGTAAGCCAAATAGCATTTATTCCTAATTCCGAAAAATAACCGGCTTCAATTTTTTGGGTAATTCCTGCTAAATCACCTCCCATAAATCCTCTTAAAACACCCGTTGAGTCAACTCTTCCGAAATTGACATCATTCTCCTTGTTACCATTGTTAAAACGGTCGGTAAGCAGAAAATATACATTGGCTCCTTCCCATAAGAATGGAAATTTACTTTGTTTTACATTTGGGGTAGTTTTGTTTTCTACGGGTTCATCCATAGGAAGTGTTTTTTCTTCCTTACAAGAGAAGAGGAGTGCAAAAATTGCAAAAGCAATCAGCAGGTTTTTCATTATCAATTCTTTGGGGATAAAGCTATAAAATGATGGTGGAAATAGAAAATTTATTTTTTCCGATTTAAAACTTTGTATTCCTCGTAACAACTACTTATGGCGTCTAAAATTTGAAGATCATTCGCCGTAGTAATAAATGATTTGGAATAATTACAGTTTCCTAGGATATCATCAATATCTATTTTGTCTATTTGTAGTAACTCGGTAAGTGTTTCCCTGTCAAATTTTGAAGCCAAAAGATTTCGAATCTCATCATCCTCCTTCATTTGCCGTAATTTCTGCATTTGTTGCGGCCTTTTTCCAAAAAGATTTCTGAGTAAGTCTGCGGGATTTAAAATGGCTCCAAGTACTTTAGATACCGCACTAGGATTTTTTGTTCCGGCCTCATAACCTACCGATAGTCCGGAAATACTGTATTGATAAGCTGTGTTTATCGGAAGATTTTTCACATCAATTTCAAGGTATCCGGTAAGCTGATATGGTCTTACAATTACTTCTTCAAGGGCATAAGCTAGTTCCGTAAGTGAAATTTTAGTATCGCTAAAGCGAAACATATCGTTCGTAATTCTAACTTTCTGAGATTTAAAACCTAAGAAGGAAAAATATAGTGTGTCATTAACTTCTGCAGGGATACTAAACTCTCCTTTTTGGTTGGTTATAGTTCCCGTAACTTTGTTCAGATTTACCACGTGAACACTTTCCAAAGGAGAATCTGTTTGGGCATTTACAACAATAGCAGTAATGGTTTTGCTATTCTGATTTCTCCTGTTATCCTGAGAATATCCATAAAATAAGAACAAAACCAATACTCCTACTAGATAACTTTTCATTAATCCCATTTAAAAAATGCAACTACGAAAAAAAGCAAAAAAAAATATAAGAACATACCTTTTAGTATACAATTAACTAAAAGAAGTCGCTTCTACGTTTAGTTCTTCGCTTAGCAGGATTTTCAGCTCCGCTTCGTTCAGCACTGTTTCTATCCGACCCACTTCTAAAAGAGCTCCCTTCTCGTCTTTTACCCTTGTTTCTGTCGCTTCCACTACCTCCACTTCTTCTACCGCCTTCCTTGCCTCTACCTCTATCATTTCCACCTCTTCTACCTTCATTAGGGTTTCTGGAAACCTCTACGTTTACAAATCTTCCATCTACTTTAAACTC
>CAYTDS010000146.1:0-5655 GCA_964436555.1 uncultured Flavobacteriaceae bacterium
GACCGAATTTTAAAATTATAGCATGCGGCTTAATGCCTCGGAACTAATCCTAAATAAGGATAGTAGCATATATCATCTAAATTTATTGCCTTCAGACATTGCAGACACTATTATTACAGTTGGTGATCCTGATCGTGTAGAACATGTTTCCAAATTCTTTGATGTTGTTTATTTGCGAAAACAAAAACGGGAATTTTGCACCCATACAGGTAGTTTAAAAGGAAAGCGAATCACGGTTATTTCCACAGGAATAGGTACGGATAATATTGACATTGTCCTAAACGAATTGGATGCATTGGTCAATATTGATTTTGAAACCAGAACGGTTAAGGCAAAAAAGACCACTTTGGAGATTATTCGCATTGGCACCTCAGGGGCAATTCAGCCGGATATACCTGTAAATTCATTTCTAATGAGCGAATATGCAATTGGTTTGGACGGGCTATTGCATTTTTACAAAAGTGAGCATATTCAACATACAGATATACAAGAAGCTTTTATTGCCCAAACAAAATGGTCTCCAACTAAATCCCGGCCTTATGCGGTAAAATACGATGCTGAGTTGGCAAAAAAAATACTATCTGAAAAGATACAATTAGGGTTTACTGCTACAAATGTTGGTTTTTACGGTCCTCAAGGGAGAACATTGCGATTAGAAAATGAGGACAACAATCTTGTTGATAAAATAGCGAATTTTAACTTCAAGGGAATTTCCATTACAAACATGGAAATGGAAACCTCAGGAATCTACGGCTTGGCGAAACTTTTGGGACATAAGGCTATTTCTATGAACTGTATTTTAGCTAACCGGAGTACAGGAGAATTTTCGAAATCACCCGAAAAAGCAATAGATAAATTAATAGAATACACCTTAGATAAACTTACAAACAAATGAAAACGGTTACTATAGTTGGTGTGCCAGAACATTTTAATTTTCCCTGGCAATTGGCGATTGATGAAGGAGCATTTGAACAACGAGGTATTGATCTTCAGTGGAAGGATATTCCGGAGGGGACCGGTAAGATGAGTCAGATGCTGCAACAAAATGAAACAGATCTTGCTATTATCTTAACTGAAGGTATTGTAAAGAGTATTATAGAAGGTAATACAACTAAGATAGTTCAAGAGTACATAGCCTCTCCCCTCTTATGGGGCATTCATGTAGGTGCAAATAGTAATTTTAAAGCCCTTTCTGATTTGGAACGCGGCAGAGTAGCGATTAGTAGATTTGGAAGTGGTAGTCATCTTATGGCTTATGTTAATGCCAAGAATCAGAATTGGGATACCCGAACTCTTCAATTTGAAGTCATTAATAATTTAGGCGGCGCTGTAAAAGCATTGACAGAAGGAAATGCTGATTATTTTATGTGGGAGTATTTTACAACCAAGCCCTTAGTCGACAAAAACATATTCCGCCATTTAGGGGATTGTCCAACCCCCTGGCCTTGCTTTGTAATTGCGGCTACAAATCAGTTTATTAAAGATGACAAAGAAACGTTAGAACATATTTTAGACATAATTAACCTCTATACAGCTGAATTTAAGTCCATCCCCAGCATGGATAGAACTTTGGCCAATACCTATGATCAGGAATTGGAAGATATTAAGAGATGGCTTTCACTCACCCGTTGGAGTCAACAACAAATTAAACCGGAAATTATTGATAATGTGCAGTCAACATTATTTAATTTGAAGTTGATTGACGCTAAATTACCATATGAAAAATTGGTTACCAAACTATAATATCCTGCTGGTTTGCCTCCAAAATAGTATTTACCTGACTAAAATGACGATTTCCAAACCACATTCCCCTGTTGGCGCTTAATGGAGATGGGTGTCCCGAGGTAAGAATATGGTGTTTTTTAGTATCAATTAATGCCACTTTCTTTTTTGCAAAGCCACCCCAAAGTAGAAAAATTACTCCTTCTTTTTTTTCGGAAATAAGACGAATTACAGCATCGGTAAAAATTTCCCAACCTTTGTTTTGATGGCTACCTGCTTGATGAGCTCTTACGGTTAAAGTAGCGTTTAATAATAGTATCCCTTGTTTTGCCCATGGTTCTAAATTTCCACTTGTGGGATAAGGTTTACCAACATCAGCTTGCAATTCCTTAAAAATATTCATTAAAGATGGTGGATGTGGAATCCCTTCCTGCACCGAAAAACACAATCCGTTGGCTTGTTTTGGCCCATGATAAGGATCCTGACCAATAAGTACCACTTTGGTGTTCTCGAAAGTACTGTGATCAAAGGCAGCAAAGATATTTTTTCCCTTGGGATAACAGTTATAGGTACTATATTCCTGTTTTATAAATTGGGTCAGGTTTATGAAATATGGCTGCTTAAATTCATTCGCTAAATGGATTTTCCAGCTATCGTGAATTTTAACATCCATAAGTTATCTTTCTTTGTTTATAGCTTCAAAAATAGGCAAAACCGTTGCAAATCTTAGGTTGATTTTTGCTTTGATGGTATTCTTCTCCTTATTTCAAGACTTTTTTATCATAGTATTCCTACTATTCAATTTAAGATAGTCATTCATTTATGGTATCGAGCGTAATACCTACCTTTGCATTCGATAATAGTAAAAATGAATAAGATTACTCCTAAAACGCTTCAGGATTTAGAATTTCCAACGGTTTTGGATCAACTCGCTACGCGATGCAACACTGTTTTGGGAAAAGAAAATTCCTTGGGTTTAGCCCCTCTTCAAAGCATTGGGGAAATCATGAGTGCTTTGGGGCAGACTTCGGAATACTTATCTTCTTTTTCTAACGAAAATCGTATTCCAAATCACGGTTTTGATTCCATTACCAATGAACTTAAATTACTTGGGATAGAGAATACCACTTTGGATATTGGAGGCTTTCAACGAATTAGTAGTATATGCAATTCGGTTACTAGTCACCTAAGGTTTTTTCAAAAATTTAAGATCTACTACCCCCTTCTTTTTGAAGTTACTGAAGGTATTGAGCTTAATACGGAGATTACGCAACAAGTCGATTCTGTTATTGACAGATTTGGAGAAATAAAGGATGACGCCTCAGTTAATTTAAGACAGATTCGACAACAGATTCATGAAGTAAAAGCTAAGATTAATCAAAGTTTTGGGGCCGCTCTAGCCATGTACCATGCTTCTGAATTTTTGGATGATATCAGGGAATCGGTTGTTGAAAATCGACGGGTTCTGGCGGTTAAAGCGATGTATCGAAAAAAAATAAAGGGATCCATCTTAGGTTCATCGAAGACGGGTAGTATAGTGTTTATAGAACCGGAAACCACCTTAAGATACTCAAGGGAATTAAATAATTTGGAATTTGAAGAAAAGGAAGAGATCCAACGCATTTTAAATGCATTGACTAATTTTATTCGTCCGTTTGCCGCTCAACTTGCAATCTATCAAGATTTTCTTGTTTTTATGGATGTTACTGCAGCAAAGGCTAAGTATGCCTCTGAGATGAATGCAGTACTTCCGGACATCAACACCAATAAAAAAATACAGTTACGGGATGCATATCATCCTCTGCTATATTTAGCAAATAAAAGAAAAAAAGAAAAGACTTTCCCACAGACCATACAACTGCACCCTGAGAATAGGATTATCGTAATATCCGGTCCTAATGCAGGTGGGAAAAGTATCACTTTAAAGACAATCGGTTTATTGCAAGTAATGGTACAAAGTGGTTTTTTAATACCCGTCCATGAACGCAGCTCTATATGTTTCTTCGATGTGATATTAACCGATATCGGAGACAATCAATCTATTGAAAATCATTTAAGTACGTATAGTTATCGACTTAAAAACATGAATTATTTTTTGCGCAAATGTAATGACAGAACACTGTTTTTAATCGATGAGTTTGGTACCGGAAGTGATCCGGAATTGGGTGGTGCTTTGGCTGAAACCTTTTTAGAAGTGTTTTATGAAAGAGGGGCTTATGGGGTAATTACCACTCACTATGCTAATCTAAAATTGTTGGCGAATGAACTCCCTCACATATCTAATGCAAATATGCTTTTTGATGGTAAGACGTTGGAGCCTACTTACCAATTGGTATTGGGACAGGCAGGTAGCTCGTTTACCTTTGAGGTAGCTCAGAAAAACGGAATTCCTTTCAGTCTTATTAATCGAGCTAAGAAGAAAATTGAGGGAGGTAAAGTCCGTTTTGATGCAACAATTGCCAAATTGCAACAGGAAAGAAGTAAAATGGCCGAAACAGGAACCCGTTTACAGGAAGAAGAGTCTAAGGCACGGGATGAAGCTAAGCGACTTGAAGAACTCAATACCAAGATTAAGTCTAAACTTGAAAATTATCAGGAGCTTTACGATTATAATCAGCGTATGATTTACTTGGGCAATAAAGTGAACACTATAGCAGAGAAGTATTTCCAAGATAATAAAAAACGAGTTCTTGTATCGGAATTAATTCGGATTGTAGAAACGGAGAATAGTAAACGCAAGAAAAAAACGGTTCAGGAAATTAAAGTAGAACAGAAAAAAAAAGAGCAAATAGAACAAGAAGTTATTCAAAAAGTTGAGGTAATTCGGGAAAAGAAAAAGGTAGCCAAAAAGAAAGCCGAGGTACAAGAAAAAAATAAACCTAAACCTGTTTTTAAGGTAGGTGATCGTGTTCGAATACCGGATGGTAAGGCAATAGGAAGTATTGACAAACTGGAAAAGAATAAAGCTGTTGTCAACTACGGCTTATTTACAACTAATGTGAGTGTCGATCAGTTGGAGTTAGTGAACTCTTCAACAACTGTCAGAAGTAGGGGGGCAAAATAATATACTATCAATTGCTATTTTCGCAGAAAAATGAAAAACACAAAGAAAATAATCCTTTTTGATGGAGTTTGCAACCTCTGCAATGCTGCTGTCTTATTTGTTATTAAGCGCGATAAAAAGGATACTTTCAGGTATGCGGCGTTGCAAAGCGAGATTGGCCAAAAACATACTCAAGAAAGGGGCATAGATACTGAAAAAGTAGATTCCATTGTGCTAATTGAGCCTGGGGTTGCTTATTACACCAAATCCACGGCAGCGTTAAAAATCGCCATGGATTTTGGAGGCATTTGGAAACTTTTATACATTTTTACTTGGCTTCCCGAGGGGTTTAGAAATCGCATTTATGATTATGTTGCTGCTAATCGCTATAAGTGGTTCGGCAAAAAAGAGCAATGTATGATTCCTACTCCGGAATTGAAAAATAAATTTTTAGTATAGTTTACTTTAAATTGTTCAAAATAAAATCCAGAGTTTTATTAGTATTTAAATTCACTAAAAAGGCTCTATTCTGATGGATGTTTGGTTTAATAAGTCCTAGATTTTTTAGATGTATAACTGCCTCCTCATAATCCATTGCCACTTTCCCTGTTAGTAAATTGTCCATAGATTCGGATTTCAGATGTCTTTTAAAAATCTTGCGGAGTCCGCTAAGATATAATCTATCTTTAGTAAAGCCACCACCTCGATGCGCTCTTAGCGTTATAGTATAAGCGTCATCTTTATTCAGTTTATATTGATTGTGAAGCAAGTCGAAAGTGTCCGAAAAAGTATAATCTTTAATCAAACTATCTGATGCCATAACCCTGTAAGCCAGCTCTTTAAGTCTTTTTAAAGTTAAAGCACCAGACATATATTCACTAAAAACAGCT
>CAYTDS010000147.1:0-5648 GCA_964436555.1 uncultured Flavobacteriaceae bacterium
TCATCAAAGTAAGAAGAACAAAATGTAAGAAAAGCCGACTTTAACTTTTCTTAATACATAATTTATGTTTTCTTTAAACAATCAAAGAAGGTTTTGTATCTTCCTTTACCTAAAAAATAATTTTTAAAACAAAGTATTATGAACATTAATTTTGAATATGACGATGTAAAATCAAGCGACCGGTTGGAAGCTTTGGCGATTAAAAAAATTGATAAATTAATGGATAAGTACAATTTTATAGTACGGGCAGATGTCTCCTTTAAGAAAGAAAACACTTCAACTCCTGAGACAGGAATGATATGCACCGTGCGGTTAAGTTCGCCAGGTCCCTTGCTATTTGCCCAAGCTAGTCATGGGAGTTTTGAAGCCTCCATTGCGGAGGTTACCAATGATTTGGAACGCCAATTGCAAAAGCGAAAAGAAAAAATGCAGTCACACTAAAAAAAAAGGGAGTTACTTGTTAACTCCCTTTTTGATTCGGTTTAATTCCCTTTTATGTCATTCTTTCTCATCCTCAATATGGGAGTTTACAGTTTTTACCAGTAAATCTGCGTGCGGGTTTTTATTAAGCAATTCCAATAATTTTTTCTTTTTACGATCGGAAATTTGTAGTGTATCAATGATATCTCGTTGCTTTTTCCGGAAGACCAACCGTTCTTTTTTAAGTTGTAACCGTTCTTCAGCAGATTGTACCATTTCAGGTTCAAATTGTTCCATGGCGGTTGCACGTTGAACAATGAGCTCTTTTTTGGGTTCCGGCAAGGTTGTGGTTTGTGCGGTACTTAAAGAGCCATTCAAAAGTAGTAATCCAAAAGTTGATAAAATAGTAAGTAATTTATTCATAATCAGTTCCTTATTAAGAATAATAAAAGTGTCTAATCGAAATTAGTTATTTTAAAAATACCGGGAAATTTATTTTCAAGTGTTTTAAAGTTATGTATCGATGAAATACATAAGTTTGTTGAATTTTATGAAAATTGATGGGCGGAGTCCAAAAAGAAGGACGATTTCGACGAAGTAAGGAAGCTCATTTGGGCCGTAGCGGCGCTGTTTGTTTAAATATTTTGGGTTCGTTTCATATGAAACAAAAACAGCATTAAAACAGTTAAAATTATAAAAATCAGTATCGAAATGATGCATACCTTTACATCTTTAAAATACGGTTATGATTGTTTGGGGTTCCTTTATTTTTGTTGTTATTATTTTTTTGGCGCTGGATTTAGGCGTTTTTCATAAGACTGAGCATGTCATTAAGAGTAAAGAGGCAGCAATATGGACGTCCATTTGGGTTACTGTGGCATTGGCTTTTAGCGGTGTAATTTATTGGCTTTTCAATAACGGACTCGTTGACAATCCAACCGGATTAACTCCCAATTCTGCTGTTTTAAAATATATTACAGGGTATCTTATTGAGCTTTCACTGAGTGTTGATAATGTATTTGTAATTGCTGTAATTTTCACCGCATTCAAAGTACCCCCTATCTATCAGCATAGAGTGCTCTTTTGGGGTATTTTAGGGGCTATCGTTTTTAGGGCAATAATGATTATTTTCGGGGTTGCACTAATTACGAGGTTTGATTGGATTATTTATGTATTTGGAGTATTTCTTTTGTACACTGCCTTTAAAATGCTAAAATCTGATGGTAATGAATTTCAGCCAAAAAAATCGTTTGTTTTTAGGCAGTTAAAGAAAATATACCCTATTACAAGTACCATGCATGGGCATGATTTTTTCGTAAAAAAAATGGGAATCACAGCAGCTACCCCACTTTTTGTCGCGTTGATTGTAATTGAACTTACAGACATTCTTTTTGCGCTGGACAGTATTCCTGCTATTTTAGCAATTACCGCAGACCCTTTTATTGCTTTTAGCTCTAACATCTTGGCTATTCTAGGTCTCCGATCCATGTATTTTCTGGTCTCAAGAATGCTGGCGAAATTCAGGTTTATTAATTATAGTCTGGTTGTTATTCTGGCTTTTGTTGGACTAAAAATGTTATTTTCCCACAATATTGAAATTCCCGAATGGGTTTCCTTAGGGGTAATATCAGTTTCCCTGATATCCGGTATTGCGGCATCATTACTTATAACTCCGAAAGAAGAGGAGGTTGTTTAAGATTGTCTGCTTTTTAATTGGTGCCTTCTAGGGCACTTCACTTAAATCGCTTGTTGCTAATCTGATTTGGCTTTCAGTTTTACTTCAATAACTTCTAAGGCAGCTGCAACAGTCTGCATTTGGTTCATGTCTTCATTTTCCAGACGGATATCAAATGCATCTTCCACATCTAAAACAATATCTACCAGATTTGCTGAATTAATATTCAGTTCATTTACAAAATGACTGTGATCTGTTATTTCTTTTGAATCAACATCTTCAGGCAGATACTGCAGGATAATAGCTCTTAATTTCCGGTAACGTTCTTCTTTATTCATAGCGATATGTATTAATCAATCTTTATAAGCCTTAAAAATAACACAGGCATTTACATCGCCAAACCCAAAGCTGGCTTTCGCGATAATTTTTGGGGCATACGGAACCGTTTTTATGGGTATTTTGGAGGGAGCTACATGGTTTAAAATATCGGGATGTATATCTTCACAGTTCACATTTCCGAAGAGCATCTGTTCTTTAAATTGCAATATAGAAGCCACACATTCAATACTTCCAGAGGCTGCCAGGCAATGTCCAAAGTGTCCTTTAAATGAATTTATAAAAGGAAAATTGGTGCCGAAACGCCCCAGGGCTACACTCCAATTCTCAATTTCAACAACATCTTTTGTAGTGGCAGTTAAATGTCCGTTAATAACATCAATGTCCCCACCGGTAATTCCGGCGCTGTTGATTGCAGCCCGAATGCATTCTTGCACCGCTCTGCTGTTAGGCGCCGTCATACTGCCATCACCTCGCTGGCCCCCACTGTTTACCATACCACCCAAAACTTCAGCATAAATGGTTGCTCCTCTATTAACAGCGCTGTCTAAAGATTCCAGAACTAGTGCCCCTGCCCCACTTCCTGGAACAAACCCTGAAGCCGTCGCACTCATTGGTCTGCTCGCCTTTGCCGGATTGTCGTTGTAATTTCCCGGCAATACTCTCAGGGCGTCAAAGGCACTCCAAACATACGGTCCGCTATCGCTACAGCTGCCGGCAAGCATTCGTATAGCCCTACCCGATTTAATGCGCTCATAAGCCATTAAAACACCTTCTGTGCCTGTGGCACATGCCGACGAATTGGTGGTAACTTGATTACCACATCCCAGAATACCACCTAAATAGGCGCTTACACCACTGGCCATAGTTTGCAAAACCGTATTACTCCCCAATCGTCTTGTATTGCCCGCATCAATAAGATAAATAGACTCTCTGAATTTATCTACACCCAAAGTACCGGCTCCGAAAATTATACCACTATCCCTATCCGCTTCTTCGCCTATTCTTCTTGATAAACCTGCATTCTCCCAGGCATCAGTTCCTGCGATAACTCCGTAAATAATGCCTGAAGCATTTAACCCCTTTAATTGTATATTATTAAAGTAATTAGTAATATAATCATTTTTAAATAATGGTTTACCAGCTATTTGACATGAAAAATTTAAGTCTTGAAGTATTTTGTGAAATAAAATTCCACTTGATCCTTTATTTAATGTTTCAATAAAATTATCAAGTCCTACTCCGTTTGGAGCACATATACCAAGTCCGGTCACCACTACCCTATTGTTCATTTACGCTCCTATTTAACATGCCGGCTAGAGTGCCTTTACAAACCAGCACGCCTTTTTGGTTGTACATTTTTACATCACATTTTAGTTTTTGAAACCGGAAGTAGACCTTTGATGAGATAACCTTTACTGTTTCATTGGGGTAAACAGGTTTAAGAAACTCCATCTCCGAGCTGCTTAGGGCTACATTAATACTTAATTCTTTACTTAAAGTATTACTTCTAATTAATAAATGTATTCCTAAGCAAATTAGACCTATTTGTGCACAACATTCAGTAAGTAATACACCCGGAGTTATTGGATGATCTTTGAAATGACCATGATAAAAACTCATTTCCTCCCTGAACATAAAATAACCCTCTACACCATTATCATCTACATTATTTAAGCCATCGACAAATAGAAAAGGTTCAGCAAAAGGAAGTTTATCCAGAATATAATTGTAATTCATTACTATAAAACTTAGGTATAGCTATTACTAATTTCTTTAATGGAGACTTTCGCCACCATCTACTTTAAGAATGGTTCCGGTAATCCATTTGGCTTCATCTAAACACAGTAAATAAACTGCATTAGCCACATCTTCTGGGGTAGTTAATCTTCCACTTGGATTACGCGCTAAGGCAATTCTTTTTAATTGATCACTCCCCGGAATCGCAGTGAAGGAACGTGTTTCTGTAATCCCGGCCTGTATACAGTTCGCTTTGATTCCTAAAGGAGCAAATTCTAAAGCAATATTTCTTGTAATTGCCTCTAATACTACCTTGGCAGCAGATACTGCAGCATAATTAGCCAAAGCTTTGGTATTTCCTTCACTGGTAAATGAGATTATCCTGGTATCTTCTCCAAAAAGATTGGCCGCTACCAATTCCTTGACCCAATCATATAAGCTAATTCCCATAGCGGCTATAGTAATCGCAAAATCATTGTGATCCAGTTCCCGCTCGTTGTTGGAATGCATTGGCTTTAGATTTCCTTTGGCAATACTGTGAACCAAAACTTTTATTTTTTGAGAAACTCCTACTAGTTTTGCCAGTTCTGTTACTATTGCTGACCTTTGTTGCGGATTAGTGGCATCTGCATTGAAGCTTTTGAACTGGGTTCCATAGAGCATAATTTCCTGGAAGTCTTTTTCTATTTTATCCATATCCGCTTTACGATCGCGATGCACTAGGAGTATATTATATCCATGTTTTGCCAATTTCTTGGCCGTAGCAAGTCCAAGTCCGCCACTGGCGCCCAATAAAATAGCCCAGTTTCCGGAATTATTTTGCGTTTTAAGGGATTCAGTGTTACTTCTATTGCTCATACCTTTTATAGCCATATTCATTTATTCAAATATCTTAAGGTAAGTTTACCATTCTATAAGTATTCTTTGGGCAGAAAAACCCGGACCAAAACTTAATAATAATCCTTGTTCTCCGGATTCGATTGCCTTTTCTAAAAAGCGCTCCAAAACATAAAGTACGGTAACACTGCTCATGTTACCATATAATCGGAGAATTTCTCTTGTGTCATCAATATTTTTTCCCATTGCTCCAAAAAGTGCCTCCACAGTTTGTACTATCTTTTTTCCACCGGGATGAAAAATTAAGTGATTCACTTTTTCAATGGAGCTCTTGTATTTTCTTAAAAAAGGATGCACAATAGTTGAAAAATGATTTGAGATGGCCTCAGGAACTCCAGGGTCTAAAATCATTTGAAGTCCCTGATTGGTGAGCTCAAATCCCATTAGGTATGTTGTATGCGGGAAATGATACATACCTTCTCCAATAATTTTTGGTCCCTGCGCATTCTGCTCTGAAGACAACAGTACACAAGCAGCTCCATCTCCAAAGATAGCGGCACTTACAATATTTGCCATACTAAAGTCATTTAGCTGAAAAGTAGCTGTAGGACTTTCCACAGCAATTACAGCAGCCCTTTTT
>CAYTDS010000148.1:0-2934 GCA_964436555.1 uncultured Flavobacteriaceae bacterium
CTTTGGGTTATTGATTTCCCGCTGCTTGAATTAGACGAAGAAACAGGTCATTACCACGCCATGCACCACCCATTTACTTCTCCAAAACCGGGTCAACTTGGCTTGTTGGACACAGATCCCGGTGCAGTAAAAGCTAATGCCTATGATTTAGTCCTAAATGGCAATGAAATTGGAGGTGGCTCTATCCGAATTCATGACAAGGAAATGCAGGCTACCATGTTTAAACATCTGGGCTTTACTCCTGAAAATGCAAAAGCCCAATTTGGGTTTTTAATGGATGCTTTTCAATATGGCGCACCACCACATGGAGGGATTGCCTTTGGACTTGATAGGCTTACCGCTATTTTGGGTGGACAAGAAACTATTAGAGATTTTATTGCCTTTCCAAAAAATAACAGTGGAAGGGATGTAATGATAGATGCTCCTGCTCCAATAGATGAAGAGCAGCTTAAAGAGCTTCACTTAAAATTGAATTTAAAATCTTAAATAAACAGTCCCGCTAATAGCGGGATTTTTTAATATCTTTAAATCTAACCCCGTACTTTCATTGATGCCCTTTGCACAAAAAAATTATCTTAAGCGCGTATTAATTTGGAGGTATAAACATATTTCCAATAAAACCTTCATTTATATTCTTAGTATCGTCGTAGGCTTGTTTGCAGGATTAGCCTCCGTAACTCTTAAGAACTTTACCTATTTTATAGAGGCCCTTTTGCAAAGAGGTATTCTTTTCTCTAAACAGTTATACTTTATTCTTCCGGTCATTGGTTTATTTCTGGTGTTTTTATATGTAAAGTTTGTAGTAAAAAAACCTTTGGAACCGGCTGTTTCTTCCATTTTATTTACACTCTCACGAAAGAAGGGAATTATGAAACCTAGTCAGATTTATACCCCTTTAATTACAGCCCCTTTGACCGTAGGATTTGGAGGTTCGGTTGGTCTTTTAGGTCCTGCTGTAGCCTCCGGAGCTGCCTTAAGTTCTGCTATCAGCAGACTCTTTCATGTGAATACCAAAACTCGTTCCTTACTGATAGCTTGTGCCTCAGCGGGAGCCATTGCTTCCATATTTCAATCTCCGGTAGCGGCAATTATATTTGCCGTAGAAGTTTTTAGCCTAGATCTTACCATGCTATCCTTATTACCTCTATTACTGGCATCTATTTCCGGCGTACTTACCTCCTATTTCTTTTTGGGAAATGAGACCTTATTCAATTTTAACATTACAGACAAATTTCTTGTAAAAGATACGCTGTTCTATGTTCTTTTGGGTGTAGGTACTGCAATAGCTTCGATTTATTTCAACAAAATGTATTTTGGCATAATGAACTTGTTTAAACCGTTTAAAAGTCCCAAATACAAATTATTAGTTGGAGGAATTGCTATCGGTATTATGCTCTATTTTATTCCTCCACTATACGGAGAAGGTTTTGGCCTCATAAATAATCTTCTGAAAGGAGACCATATCGCCGCCCTTGGTAAAACCCCTTTTGATTCCTATCTTTCCAATATTTGGGTTGTTATAGCGCTTCTTTTTGGCATTACCCTTTTTAAGGCCATAGCCATGACAACCACTTTTGCCGCAGGTGGTGCAGGCGGAATTTTTATACCAACCATGGTGATGGGAAGTGCCTTGGGTAATGTTGTCGCCAAAGTAATTAATAATTTAGGTTTGGGGTTTGCCGTTTCTGAAAGCAACTTTACCCTGATAGGTATGGCCGGTCTTATCGCAGGGGTGTTGCACGCTCCTCTTACCGCCATTTTTTTAATAGCGGAAATCACAGGAGGTTATGAACTTTTTGTTCCCTTAATGATAACAGCGTCCATTTCCTATCTTATAACAAAAAACACCATTGATTATTCCATTTACACAAGAGAACTTTTAGAAAGTGGAACCTTAATCACCCATAACAAAGATGAAGCCGTGTTGACCTTAATGCATCTGGATGAGGTTGTTGAAAAAAACTTTGTATCAGTGACACCGGAAATGACTTTGGGTATGATGGTGCATGAAGTAGTTACCAAATCGACCCGAAATATATTCCCTGTAGTTGATGAACAACAAGCACTTGTGGGCATAGTTTTGCTTGATGATATACGCGAGTTTATGTTTAATACAGATTTATATGAAAATACCCTAGTGAGCTCCTTTATGCACCATGCTCCGGAACACATATTCTATGAAACAGATGCGATGCATCAGGTTATGCGAAAATTTCAGGATAGTGGCGCTTGGAATCTACCTGTAATCAAAGAAGGTAAATATTATGGTTTTGTGTCAAAATCCAAGCTGCTATCCGCTTACAGACGGAAGTTGATTACCTTTACTGCATAAAACGTACATATGAAATACGTAATTCTCCTAATCGTTCTTGCCTCATTGGCGCTTATTGTTTATGGCTTCGTACTAGATGATACTGAGACTGTTTTAGCTAATAAATGCATTGGTTTTGGCACTGTTGGACTCTTTTTAATTGCGATGCCTCTGTTTCTAATTAAAGAGAGTAAAGGGAAGAAAATCAAAGATTACATGCTAACAGAGGAAAATATTAGAAAAATGCAAGGAAAACAGGGGAAAAAACCTGATAATCAGTAATTTTAATAATATTTCAAGGTGCAGCGTAAAAGGTATGACCAAAAAAACATAAATTAGCAAGACAAACTTTATATTATTTTTTAATTTTTATTTGAATGACTGGAACAGTAAAATTTTTTAATGGATCTAAGGGATATGGATTCATTACCAACGACGACACCGGAAAAGACATCTTTGTTCATGCTACTGCTTTGAACGGAGTTGAGCTAAACGAAGGCGACAAAGTAGAATACCAGGAAGAAGAAGGACGTAAGGGAGTGGTTGCGGCAAAAGTGCGCGTAATCTGATACATACTATTTTATTTTGAAGGACTTTAACACCTGCAAACACAGGTGTTTTTT
>CAYTDS010000148.1:3034-5617 GCA_964436555.1 uncultured Flavobacteriaceae bacterium
ACAAACAGACAATTAGGAGGTATAAGCGGCTTCCCAAAACGTGCTGAGAGTATTTATGATAGCTTTGGTACAGGTCATAGTTCCACCTCAATTTCTGCCATTTTGGGTATGGCTCTTGCCTCAAAATTAAAGGGCGATTTTAATAAACAACATATTGCAGTAATCGGAGATGCCTCTATAGCCAGCGGAATGGCTTTTGAAGGCTTAAATCATGCCGGAGTAACAGATGCCAACATCCTGATTGTGCTTAATGATAATGCAATAGGGATAGATCCCAGTGTTGGGGCTTTAAAAAAATACCTTACCAATGTTAAACTGGGTGTTGCCAAGGAAGAGAATATTTTTGAATGTCTCAATTTTGATTACTCCGGACCAATTGATGGGCATGATATATTGAGATTATTGGAGGTTCTAAAACATTTAAAAACAGTAAAAGGGCCTAAATTTTTACATCTTATAACAACCAAAGGCAAGGGACTTCAAAAAGCAGAAGATAATCAGGTGGCCTATCATGCCCCAGGTAAGTTTAATAAACTTACAGGCGATTTAATTCCAAAATCCCCAACAGACGCACCTCCTAAATACCAAGATGTTTTTGGTCATACGTTAGTTGAACTTGCACAGCAAAACAAAAAAATAGTTGGCATTACCCCTGCCATGCCTACAGGAAGTTCGTTGAAATTTATGATGGAAATCCTACCAGAACGCGCTTATGATGTTGGTATTGCAGAACAACATGCAGTGACCATGGCTGCCGGGATGGTAGTAGAAGGATTAGTTCCCTTTTGCGCAATCTATTCCACTTTCCTCCAGCGTGCCTATGACCAAGTAATTCATGATGTAGCACTACAGAACTTACCCGTTATTTTTTGTTTGGACAGAGCAGGACTTGTTGGACAAGATGGGTCTACCCACCACGGAATTTATGATATTGCCTACTTGCGTTGTATTCCTAACCTTATTATTTTTGCGCCAATGAATGAGGTGGAACTGAGAAACATTATGTACACAGCTCAGTTAGGACTTTCTCAACCTATTGCCATTAGGTATCCAAGAGGAAAGGGTGTATTTATAAATTGGAAATTGCCATTTAGTAAAATCCCAATTGGACACTCTGAAGAGTTAAAGAAAGGAACAAAAATAGCAGTACTTTCAGTTGGGCACATAGGAAATATGGTATGTGATACAATCGAAGAACTAAATTCGCCCGCAGAAATTGGTCATTACAACATGCGGTTTATTAAGCCCATTGATAGACGACAAATTCAACATATTTGTAAGGTCTATGAATATATTGTTACTGTTGAAGATGGTTGTAAAATGGGTGGGTTTGGATCGGCAGTATTAGAATGTGCAAATGAAATAGGATATTTAAAGCCCATTAAAATCTTTGGGGTAGAAGATTTGATTATTGAGCACGGTACCGTAGAGGAACTTCAAGAATTAGCTGGCATTGATGGATTATCCCTTAAAAATTATCTCAATAAAATTCTAGATATTACAAAACAGGATGTTTAAAAAAACAATTCTTTTCTGCTTCTTGATTTTTGGATTTGAAGCAACTTTCGGACAGCAAGACAGTATTTCAGTTAATACAGAAATAGACACCACCAAAATAGATACGGTAGTTATACGCAGAAACCAAGAAAAAATCAAATTTGTTCCCAGGGGTGCGAAACTTAGGAGCACACCAGTTCCTGTAAACAAAGCCAATACTCTTTCTGATAAGTATAAAAAATTTGAGGTCCCCTCATTTTGGCTTAAGACAAACCGATTGGGTATTAATTTAAGTGAAGTGGCTTTTGTTAACTGGAACGCCGGAGGTATCAATAGCTTTTCAGCCCTAGCAACACTTAAATTTGAACGCAATTATAAGTTTAGGTATATCCAATGGGACAATTTTTTGGAAATGCGATATGGCCTTAATGCCCAAGAGCGTAGCCAATTAAGGAAAACCGAGGACTTAGTGCGTTTAAGTTCTACCTTTGGTTTTCGGAGAGATACAACCAGCAATTGGTACTATTCTGCAAGGGCAAATTTTAACACCCAGTTTTCCAACGGTTTCAGATATCCTGACCGAGAAACACCCATTTCGAGATTTATGTCCCCGGGATATTCGTTTCTTGGGGCGGGTACTTCTTATATTACTGAGGATCAAAAATTTAACTTATACATGTCTCCACTTACCCAAAAATCCACTTTTGTCTTAGATCAAGATTTGGCTAATAGAGGTGCTTTTGGGGTTAAAAGAGCAGTATTTGATGTCAACGGTGATGTACTTATCCCAGGAGAAAACGTATTTCTGGAATTGGGAATACTCCTTACAAACCAGTGGCAAACAGAACTTGGCAAAAATGTTTCTCTCGACAATAGGTTAAGCTTATATACCGATTATTTACGGCGTTTTGGAAATGTGGATATAGATTGGGAAATGATTGTAAAACTAAAAGTTAATGAGTTTATAATGACAACCTTAGGCACTCATATAATTTATGACGATGACATTCGGTTTGATGTGCAAACTGATGCAGTAGGTAATATAATAGACCGAGGAGAACCGAGAATTCAATTTAAACAACTTTT
>CAYTDS010000149.1:0-5603 GCA_964436555.1 uncultured Flavobacteriaceae bacterium
ATATCCCCAAACTCCGGTTGCCCGTGAATTTTCACCCTAAGATCCATAAATGGTGTATGCAAATCTGAAATGACCTTAGACTGACTTCGGATTAATTGGGATAAGTTATCATCGCCGCTATGGGGTACGTCTTTTAAAGACTGCCGAATTAAAAAATAATTTTTAGAAAGAGATTCATCCTTAGCCAATAGCCACTTGTAAAAGTCAATTCCCCATGCTTCTTCATCCTCTACTTGAACGGAACCTCTGTAATACTGCCCTTTTTGAAGAATCCAACCATCATCTACCGTTCGCAAGTATTTATCTAACTGATATTGTTTTAGGCGTGAATGATTATTCTTAACATCCCATAAATCTTCCTTTTTGGTATATGCCAAAATCTGACCTAAAAAAATATGATTGCTTTTGGAGAGTGCTACTACTGCATCTTTATAGCGGGCATGTTGCACCCCCGGACCAATACTGTCCGGACATGGATCTTTGGGTTGGCGTATACTCCCATCCGTACAAAACCAGCGAATATCTTTATAAGGTCCTCGAACATCATTTTTATAAGATGCAATTTGTTCCTTAATTTTTTCAGCGTCTGCCTTCTGAGCGGAGAGTATAAAAGTCGAGAGTAAATACAGTAAGCAGATAAAAAAATTCTTTGTCATGGTATTCATTGTTTCTAATGAATTGATTTTCAAAGGTAGTCCATTTTTTAAAAAATAGTATAAAAACCTATCCCTCGTAGTACTTGCTTATCTTAAAAAAACATTTTTGGGTAACAAGCCTACTATTGTGTTTTATCCCAAAATAGGTATTCACTTTTGTTGTATTTTTGATTACCAAGTTGAAAGTTGCATCCAAATAATGCTTAACATAAAATTTCTTTTCAACCTTGAAAGACCATCTTTTTTTAGTTACAATCTTCTTACTGTCTTTGACGCTCTGCGCCCAAGAAGAGTTTGAAAAACGTACTCTAAAACTTATGGGTAGTAGGTTTGACATTACCATAGTAGCTGAAAACAAGGCCCTTGCAAACAAGTACATTGATCAAGCCGTTGAAGAAATAACCCGAATAGAACGGCTTATTTCTTCTTGGGATTCTGACTCACAAACCTCAGAAATTAATAGAAATGCAGGCATAAAACCTACTATTGTAGAAGCCGAGCTATTTGATCTTATTGAACGGGCCTTGCAACTATCCAAAATTACCCAAGGGGCTTTTGATATCACCTATGCCTCTTTGGATAAAGTCTGGCATTTTGATGGCTCAATGACCAAAAAGCCAACGGAAGAGTCTATAGCTAGCTCCGTCTCAAAAGTGGGTTATCAAAAAGTGATTTTGAACAAGAACGATAGAAGTGTTTTTCTGCAACAAGAAGGTATGAAAATCGGTTTTGGGGCTATCGGTAAAGGCTATGCTGCTGATAAAGTTCGGAACTTCCTTAAATCCCATGGAGTTACCGCTGGAATTATTAATGCTTCCGGAGATTTGACCACTTGGGGTAAACAGCCTGATGGAACTGATTGGATGGTTGGTATTACTAACCCGTTAAATCAAAATAAGGTGTTTTCCTGGTTTCCCGTCGTAAATGCTGCGGTGGCCACCTCCGGAAATTATGAAAAGTTTGTAGAATTCGAAGGAATTAAATACAGCCATATTATTGATCCAAGAACCGGCTATCCGGCAACGGGATTGGTAAGTGTAACAATTTTTGGTCAAAGTGCAGAACTTTGTGATGCGCTGGCAACAGCGGTCTTTGTTAGTGGAGTAGCAACAGGATTAGATACCATTAATCAAATTAACGGAGTGGAATGCGTGCTGGTAGACGATCAGAATAAGATTCATACTTCAAAAAACATAGTGCTTAATCCAACCCCATCGCCATGAAAAAATTGACTTTAATACTACTTATAATCATATTTTGCCATTCCTGTGTGGCCGTGAAGGAATATGAAAAAGTATATCTTAACGACGAAGAAATGCTTCTAACAAACAAAAGTTTGGAACGCTTTGAAACTAACTTTCAAGTATACAGAGAGGCAGCATCAGGGGCCAATGGAGGTAAAACAGGTGGTGGATGCGGTTGCAATTAAACTTTAATATGAAAATAAAGCACCCGCTTATCGCTATCCTAATTCTCTTTATGGGTTGCTTCTCAGGAAATGCTCAGGAATATATAAAAAAAGTACTGGAAAGCACGGAGGTAGAAATCCTATATAGCTACTACAATCAAGATGGAAACAATGCCGCAGTTACGGGAGGGGAAGGTACCGAAAGACTTACCGATATGACACCAACTTTGGTAGTAAACATTCCGTTGAACGACAATGATATCCTTACAATTGACGCAGGAATTTCTGCTTATACCTCTGCCTCATCAAGTAATATTAATCCTTTTGATGGCAACAACAGGGCAAATCCATGGATAGAATCTTCAGGAGAATCCCGGAGTGATGTATTGTCTTATGTGAACCCCACTTTTTCTCATAGTTCTCAAGACCGTAACCACATTGTTAGTGTAAATGCCGCTGTTTCCTCGGAATACGATTACTTTTCTGTAGGTTTTGGAGCCGGCTATACCCGTTTATTTAATGAGAAGAATACAGAAGTTGGATTAAAAGGGCAGGTCTACTTGGATAAGCACAATCCACAGTATCCGGTTGAACTAAGAACCGGTTTTTTTGACGACCGAATTACAGGTAACGGTACCTACTCCAATTTATTTACTGAATTTAATGAGGTAAAAAGAAACTCTTATGCCCTTTCTTTTACTTTGTCCCAAATTTTAACGCAGCGTTTTCAAGCATCGCTATCCGTAGATATTATTCGACAAAATGGGTTATTATCAACTCCTTTTCAACGGGTTTATATGGCAGATAGAGCGGATTTTTTTATTGAAGAGTTTCAATTGGCTGATGATGTAGAACGCCTTCCTGAAACACGCTTTAAAATCCCAGTGGGAGGACAATTCTCCTACTATCTTAACGACCTCATTATAGTAAAAGGATTCTTACGCTACTATTATGATGATTGGGGGATAAATTCTTTTACAGGCAATTTGGAAATTCCACTTAAACTATCCGAAAAATTCACGGTTTATCCTATGTACAGATACTACACACAAACTGCTGCTGACTACTTTTATTCTAAAGAAACGGCAAGTTCTACAGATAGGTTTTATACCTCGGATTTTGACCTATCGGCTTTTGATGCGCATCAATATGGTATTGGCGTTACCTACAAGGATATTTTGGCTCAATCCAAAGTATGGCTCTTTGGCATGAAATCCATTAGTCTTCGTTTGAATCAATATGAACGGAGCAATGGTCTCAGCGCCAGTATTATTGCTTTAGGTTTTAAATTTACAATGGATTAATTTTTGCTCTAAAAAAATTGCCTCTCTGTCAAAGATTTGCCCTTTTATCTCTAATTTTATCATGTTTCAAGTTTAGATTTAAAAACTAGTGGAATAGCATTTATTTAACTAAACCAACTCATGAGTAAAACCTCCAACTGTCTTAATTGTGAATCAGAACTTGATCCTTCATTTAATTATTGTCCCGTTTGCGGACAAAAATCAAGTGAAGATCTCACCATGAAAGTGCTATTTAACCAGACAATAAGTAATTACTTTTCTATAGATGCCCGTTTTTTTAAGAGTTATATTCCTTTAATGTTTAAGCCGGGAGTGGTAGCCCGGCGATATGTGGACGGTAAACGCTTACAATATTTACATCCTGCCCAGTTTTATCTTTTTATTTCAGTAATTTTCTTTTTTCTCTTTTCCTTAGTTACCAGACAACAACAACAAGAATTTGAAAGTGCCATAAAAAAGGGGTTTGAGACCGATATAAATGAAAAATTTACTCCTGCAAATCTTAATCCTGAAAACACCAAAAACCTTAAGGAGGCCCTTGCCAATAATAAAATCCTTATGGACTCCATTTCTCAAAAGGAGCAAGCTGAAAATTTAATGTTGCTGGATTCTGTACTGGCTGATACGATTAATATTGAAATTCTGGGTTTTAGTGCCAAAAAGAGTAGTTTGGATTCTTTAATATTAATCAATGCTTCCAAAGAAGAAAAATTAGCACTTTTTGGAGTTACGGAAAAAAGTGGTGGATTTCAGCGGTTACTAGGAAGCCAAATTCTGAAAATCTATGAGCAACGCGGTGGAGGAATTTTAAAATCGTTTTATGATACAATTCCCATTGCCATGTTTTTCTTACTTCCAATTTTTGCGCTCATTTTGAAAATACTATACTATAGAAAAGGGTATTTTGCTCATCACATGGTTTTTAGCCTGTATTTCTTTACATTTCTATTTATGGTGCTGTGTTTTGTAGCTTTCTTAAATCTAATAACCGATGTTCCCGTATGGCTTGATACTCTTGTTATAGTTTCAACAGGTATCTATCTTATTCTTGCCTTACGAAAATTTTATGGCCAAGGATTTATTAAGACTATTTTCAAAACAGGGATTTTGTCATTTACGTATTTCATGGTGGTTATACCATTATCCCTTGTTTTTATGGTATTTCTTTCCCTTCTATTATACTAAAAAATCTTATTTTTAACAAGTATCTGTCTTAGGAGAAGCAACAATCTATAATTCCAATTGTAAAATGCAGCAGCCCATTAAAACCGGTATTTTATCTTTCGGTTTGTCCGGAAAAGTATTCCATGCCCCGTTCTTGAAAGAACATTATGGTTTTGAGCTATATGGTATTGTGGAACGTTCCAAAAAGGAAGCCCACCTAAGCTATCCCGGTGTAAAAAGTTATGATAGTGTTGATGATTTAATGGAAGACTCCTCCATTGAATTGGTGATTGTAAATACACCTAACTTTACACATTTTGACTTTGCGCTTAAAGCCCTTCAACACAACAAACATGTTTTAGTGGAAAAACCCTTTACGGTTACCTCAAGAGAGGCAAAACAACTATTTGAAGAAGCCAAAAGTCGAAATCTTTATGTGCTTCCTTATCAGAACCGACGTTATGATAGTGATTTCTTATCCTTAGCTTCTGTGATAAAATCGGGTAAATTAGGAAGACTGGTAGAAGTTCATACCCGCTTTGATCGCTATAGATATGCCATAGGACCCAAGTATGGAAAAGAAACGCAGGTTCCCGGAAGTGGTCTTTTGTATGATCTAGGACCCCACCTATTGGACTGCCTAATTTCTCTTTTTGGAAACCCTTTAAAATGGACCAAAACCACAGGCCAATTCAGACCTAATACACAGGTAGATGATTATGTACATATTCATTTAGAATACCCGAATCAATTACAGGTTTTTGTAACTACCAGTTTACTGGTAGCTGCCCCACTTCCCTCTTTTATTGTGCATGGCAGCAAGGGGTCCTATGTAAAAGATCGCACCAACATTCAGGAAGAACAACTTCTTTCAGGAATGTCTTTAAACGATCCAAAATATGGAATAGAAGGACCGGATAACAACGGAGTTCTTACTTTAGTTAAAGAGGACGGAACAATAACAAAAGAGCAGATTATTCCCGAAAAATCTTCCTATATGCACGTATTTGAAGATGTGTATCAAACTATTCGAAAAGGGAAACCTTATCCGGTAACTCAAGAACAGATTCT
>CAYTDS010000150.1:0-1831 GCA_964436555.1 uncultured Flavobacteriaceae bacterium
GGGGAGTTTTATTACCCTACTGATGTCCAGATTACAGAAAATGAAATTTGGGTAGCAGATGCATATAACAATAGAGTTCAGGTATTTGATAAAAAAGGGAATTTTCTTAAAATTATTGGCGCGGAAGATAAAATGAATGCAGCCACCGGAATTTATGTTTCTGCAGATGAGCTTTTTGTTACTGATTTTGAAAACGATAGAGTTTTGATTTTTAATCTGGAAGGTGAACTTAAACAAGTATTAAAAGAAGAGATTGAAAAACCAACAGATATTCTCAAGGAAGGAGATACCTTGTTTATTATTAATTACAGATCCGGGAAGTTGAATACATATGACTTGAAACCTGTTTCAAATTAGATAAGACAGTAAATTAATAAAATGAAAATCATGAAGAAAACCTACACGGTTCAAGGGATGACCTGTTCCGGATGCGTAGTATCGGTGACGGAAAAATTGATGTTGGTTAAGGGTGTAACGGAAGTGCAGGTAAATTTAGAAAAATTTGAAGCCCAGATTGAAATGGAAAAGAATATTCCTATTGACGAATTAAAACAGGCTTTAGCAGATAAATATTTAATTAGTGAGAAGGTAGATTCTGTTCCCCCTACTGTAATGTATGAGGCTCAGAAAAAATCAAAATTTCAACAATTAAAACCTTTATTCTTGATTTTCCTTTTCCTTTTCTTTGCTACTATTTTACTCCATTATAAAAATTGGAATACGGCTAATGCCATGCTAGATTTTATGGGCCTCTTTTATATTGTTTTTAGTTTTTTTAAGTTGCTCGATTTAAAAGGGTTTCCCGAAAGTTTTCGGATGTATGATCCGCTAGCCAAAGTCTTACCCGTTTATGCTTGGATTTACCCTTTTATAGAGCTTGCACTGGGGTTGCTTTTTTTAATGCGGGTACAAATTACATTTGCGCTTAGTGCAACTATTGTGATTTTGGGAATTACTACGGTGGGGGTTACAAAAACGCTTTTGGATAAGAAAAGTATCCGATGCGCTTGCTTGGGAACCGCATTAAAGTTACCAATGACAGAAGCCACTTTTATTGAAAATTCGATTATGTTGATTATGGCCTTTGTAATGTTATTTAAAACAATACTTTAAAAGTATAGAAACTAAATTAGGTTAGAAGCTTTAACGCAGATTGAAAACACAATAAAATAGAAACGAAAAATCCCTTTGGAACTTCCAAAGGGATTTGTTAAATCGGTACTGTTTCAGAATTACATCATTCCCGGCATTCCTCCTCCACCCATTGGTGGTCCTGCAGGTGACTCCTCTTTTACCTCAATCAAGGCGCATTCCGTCGTTAAAATCATTCCAGCAACTGAAGCTGCATTTTCCAACGCAATTCTGGTTACTTTTTTAGGGTCTATGATACCTGCTTTAAGCATATCTACATAAGTTTCTGATTTGGCATCAAAGCCAAAATCACCTTTTCCTTCCAAAACTTTTGAAACAACAACTGAACCTTCTCCACCAGCATTTTCCACTATTGTTCTTAAAGGAGATTCTATGGCTCTTGCAACAATTTGAACGCCTGTTTCTTCGTCCCCATTTTCTACTTTTACCTTTAATAAGGCTGCTTTAGCTCTAATAAAGGCGGTTCCACCCCCTGCAACGATACCCTCTTCAATTGCAGCTCTCGTAGCATGCAAAGCATCATCTACCCTGTCTTTTTTCTCCTTCATTTCAACCTCAGAAGCAGCGCCTATATAAAGAACAGCAACCCCACCAGCCAATTTAGCCAAACGTTCTTGTAACTTTTCCTTGTCGTAATCAGAAGTAGTGCTTTCTATTTGAGCTTTAATTTGATTTACTC
>CAYTDS010000150.1:1931-5419 GCA_964436555.1 uncultured Flavobacteriaceae bacterium
AAAGTAGCGAGTGCTTCACCATCTACATCTTCGCAAATAATAAGTAGCGGTTTTCCTGACTGCGCAACAGGCTCTAATACCGGAAGCAAATCCTTCATTGAAGAAATCTTTTTATCATACAATAGGATAAGCGGATTGTCTAAATCGGCAATCATTTTTTCGGAATCAGTTACAAAATATGGAGATAAATAGCCTCTATCAAACTGCATTCCTTCTACAATGTCTACGTAAGTTTCTGTTCCTTTAGCTTCTTCTACCGTAATTACACCTTCCTTGCCTACCTTACCGAATGCTTGTGCTATCAAGTCCCCAATAGTTTCGTCGTTGTTAGCAGAAATAGATGCGACTTGTTTAATTTTTTCAGAGGAATCACCTACTTTTTTTGCTTGCTTAGCAAGATCTTCAACTATGGCTTCGACTGCTTTGTCTATACCTCTTTTAAGATCCATAGGATTTGCTCCTGCGGCAACGTTCTTTAAGCCTTCTTTCACGATGGATTGTGCTAAAACCGTTGCGGTAGTAGTTCCGTCACCGGCTAAATCATTTGTTTTGGAAGCAACTTCTTTTACCATTTGGGCACCCATGTTTTCCAAAGGATCTCTTAACTCTATTTCTTTGGCTACAGTAACACCATCTTTTGTAACCACCGGTGCTCCAAAAGATTTACTAATAATTACATTTCTTCCTTTTGGACCTAAAGTAACTTTAACAGCATTTGCCAGAGCATCTACCCCTCTTTTAATGCCATCACGTGCTTCTATATCAAATTTTATGTCTTTTGCCATTTTTAAGTTGATTTTTGTTTATTAAATAATTGCTAAAATATCGCTCTCACGCATCATTAGGTAATCGGTACCGTCAAGTTTTAACTCTGTACCAGAGTATTTGCCGTAAAGTACAGTGTCTCCAACTTTTACAGTTACCTTGTCATCTTTAGTACCTGGTCCAACGGCCACGACTTTACCTTTTTGAGGTTTTTCTTTAGCTGTATCAGGAATGTAGATTCCGGAGGCTGTTTTTGTTTCAGCTGCAACGGGTTCTATGAGAACTCTGTCTGCTAATGGTTTAATGCTAACTTTAGCCATATTATTCGTTTTTTAAGTTTTAAAATTCTTGTTTCAATAGGCAGAAATTATGCCATTGAGGAAAACCTGACAATTTGCTAAAATAAAAATGCCAGCTTGTCATTAGGGCTGGCACTTTACTATCTAAAATAAGTTTTTTATTATTTTAAGGTATCTATAGGACTTTCTTGAGATGGTATAGTAGTTGGGATTTCATCAGGAATGACGGTTTCGATAGAATTGTCATCACCTCCTTGAAGCAATTTAGAGTCTGCACCACTGTAGTTACTTTTTAAGGCAACATTAGAGAGTAAAATGAGAACAATCAAAAGAGTTGCCAAAGTCCACGTACTTTTATCCAAAAAATCCCCGGTTTTCTTTACACCTCCTACAATTTGCGTTCCACCACCACCAAAAGAAGAAGATAATCCACCACCTTTTGGGTTCTGCACCATGATAACCAACATTAATAAAAGACAAACAATGATTATCAGTATTATAAAAATTGAAAATGTACTCATCTCTGTTCTAAGCGTTTTCTTGTTGTATTTTTTCTACTTCTTTAATTCGGTCTGCAAAGAAACCACTTTTTTCCGGATATTTCAAACTTAATATTTTATAAGATTGGATGGCTTTTTTGTAGTTTTTTTGTTCCAAATAAACTCTTGCCAAGGTTTCTGTCATCAACTCATTTTTGTCCCATTTGATGGAATCTTTTATGTCTATTGTAGATGTAAATTTCTCTTTGGGGACAATTTTGGGATTCTGCTCAATAAATTTATCAATAAGCTCAAACTTTTTCCTTTTCAACTTGTTATCATCCGTCTTTTCGAAACTTTCCTTTTTTTGATTATTTGTTTTATTAGGGGAGTCCCTGTCAATTGTTTTAGTTGAGGTTAGTTGTAACCATTGGGCGAATGAATATTTTTCCTGTGGCGTAAAGGATAATGGTTTTCCTAATTCTAGTTCCTCCTCATTTTTTTTTTTCGCCTTGGCAATATCCTTATCTACTTTGGGGTCTTTTGATGTAAATAATGTGGGATCTAAAATTTGTTCTGCATCTTTTATGTTTTGGGGTAGTGGGCCATCTCCTGAATCCTCAATTAAGGGTACTTCAACGACTGTTAATCCCTCTACCTCTTCAGCAATTGTTTCAGTTTCTACTAGTGGCGCGGTTTTACCGGTAATAGTATTTGCAATGGTGTTTTGCAAAAATTCTTTTGAAGTAATAAAATCAAAAAGAACTTCCCTATCCGCAGTATAGGCGGCAGTAACTTTTAGAGCAGTGTTGTATTTAAAGCTGTTCAGATTTTTAAGCCCTTTTAGGCGAAGAGAATGAGCGGCTTGAAAATAGGGGTATGCTTCCAAAATATCTTCTAACTGGTTAGTCTGCTTTAACAAGACTACTTCATTGGGATGTTGTAACAAGTATGTAAAGTCGGCAACATTCATAAATTTCTACCAATCTGCAAGGGATGCGTTAAATATATCTTGTGTTATTCGTTCAAAAATAGCCTGATGTGCCTCGTCTTTAACCACGGCCAATTGAGAATTGGCGTCATAGTCGAAAAAAAAAGAAAACCTACGTTCAAAATCTACATCCTCTTTGGTGTTATTAAAAAACCGAACGTTTACACTAATAGTAAGTCTGTTTTGGGCTGCTCTCTGTTGGGCAGTAGCAGTCATTGGTGCAATACGGTATTCCATTATCTCGCCCTCATACAATAAGTCTCCTCCGGAAGTTACCAAATCCAGACTAGTCTGGTTTAATATCAAATCTTGTAAAAATAAAGTAAAATCCCTATCCATTCCCGGTTCAAAGGTAGACCCAGGGCTTTGAGTGGAATAATTTTGAAAATAATTTACTTGGAAGGTTTTGGCGGTGCCAACATCACCGCCTGTGAAGTTATAAACACCGCAACTCCACAAACCCATCGATATTAGGAGTGCAAAACTATATTTTTTACTAATTTTTAGCATAGTGTATTCTTTCAAAAATCGGTAAGAAATAAATAAAAATCATGAAAAATCAAATACTTATTACAAATCGTACTGTTTTATTTTTCGGTAAAGAGTTCTTTCTGAAATACCTAATTCCTCCGCTGCTGCTTTTCGTTTTCCTCTGTTTCGATCAAGTGATTTTTTTATAAGCTCAATTTCCTTATCATGTAAAGATAGGGTTTCTTCCACTTGTATTTCCTCGGCAAAGTGATACTTGTCTTCGGTTGGCAACTTCAAAATATTTTTTTCTACATGAGGCTCGGGCAATTGCAAAACCTTTAAAGAACCTTCATCTTCGTCCTCAAAATCTTCCTCATCGTCCCCGTATATTTTTCGGATGAGTTTTTCATTTTCTACTTGTACCTTTTCAGAGTCATTGTTTTTCAATAGCTCCAAGGTAAGTTTTTTAAGGTCATTTAAATC
>CAYTDS010000151.1:0-5364 GCA_964436555.1 uncultured Flavobacteriaceae bacterium
TCATATACTAATCTAATAGAAAACAAATTTAAAGGATTCTTTTTCCTTATGGAATAGAAGATTCGGTAGATTACATGCTCTACTTATCTAAAAAAGGATTTAAATAGTTGTAAACGGTATTCTGTACGAGTTGTGGTGTCCTAATTTTATTTATCGGAGGCTCTAAACTTTCCGGTAATCTCTTGTATTTGTATTTTATAAACAATAGGAATATTTTCCAAATGTGACGTGCTTGAAAAATCGCTTATAAATTTAGTGCGCTTTTTTTCCTTTTTAAGTATAATGCTCTTTACCCCTTCGGCAAACTTATGTAGTAAATATTTGGCATCTGTTCCTTTGAGCTCTTCAAACTGACCATGAACTAAAATAGATTGCCAATTGTTTACAGAAATAATTTCGTCAACTGCAAGAGAAACGTTGTTGTTTTTTCGCATAGCATTGATCTTATGACCTTCGTCGGAATAGCTTATAATACTATAACTTTCTTGGTCATAGAAATAAGTTATGGGCACTATATAGGGACCTCCATTTGCAATAAAAGCCAGATGTCCTATATAATTGTCCTTTAGTAGTTCTATTCCATCCTTAGTGGCTAGGTTGTTTGTCATGTTCCCTATGGGTTATAAATTATGATACTAATAGTGCAAATAAACTACAAATAGCAAGATAATTTCTTGTGTCTTTAAATAAGTCATAAAGGTAAGTCTCAAAAACGGCCATTTATATGATGAAAATCATATGAAAGAAAATGGGTATTAGGAGTACAGATGGGAATCCAATAAAAAATGGCAATGACTCCTAAAGACAACCGAAAAGGCACTAAAACCAAGGCAATAGCTATATAAGCACCTTTCGGTCCGGAAATCATCGCCATTAGCAAAAGAAGGTTACATTATGCTAGCCCGGAAGAATTATTTAAAGTTTCGTTCCAGCTAGGCTTGGGTTTTAATGTGCTAAAATAAGATGATTGAGAAGGCTTAAACACATTGTAAGAAACATTAAGATACCTTAATTTTCTTCTTAAAAGTTGTGAGGGTGCTATAGGAATGGTTACCACTTCTTTTGTGCTCATAGTAGGAACCAATTTTTTTATGGAATGTTTCTGGGATTTTACCATTGTTTTCATATGTTGATTTTTATTTAATTCGACTCTGATTAGGAATTGTTTTTGTAATTAACTTCCCCAAGCATTTATACTTCTTAAAACTCATTTTGTGGGTCAGTTTTGGTTAAAATAATTATTCCTAAAGTACTAAGGATTAATATCAAAGCCTATGCTAATTATATAAAAATCAACTAATTAAATTATCAATACATCTTGTCTAAAAAACATTATTTATCAAAATGATAAATAAAAAATAGCCTGTTCACATATCTTCTAAACACTATGTGGTTTATTAAGAACACGTTAGTTAGTAAAAAAGGGGATTTTTATTAAAAAAGACGGTGCAAAAAAGCAAATCTCATGGAGATTTGTCCTTAACCAAAGTTTTGGATTCAATTACTTAAAGGGTGTTTTTAAATTGTTCCAAAAAGCGAACATCATTTTCACTCAATAAACGTATATCAGAAATTTGATAGAGTAAAAGAGCAATTCTATCTATCCCCATTCCAAATGCAAAGCCGGAATATTCATGTGGGTCTATGCCACAATTAGAAAGTACGTTGGGGTCTACCATTCCGCAACCCATAATTTCGAGCCACCCAGTACCTTTAGTCATTTTATAATCCGTCTCTGTTTCAAGGCCCCAATAAACATCTACTTCAGCACTGGGTTCGGTAAACGGAAAATAGGAGGGGCGAAGTCTTATTTTGGATTTACCAAAAAGTTCTGTGGTAAAGAATTGAAGCGTTTGTTTTAAGTCAGCAAAGGAAACATCTTTATCAATATACAATCCTTCAACCTGATGAAAGAAACAATGAGAACGGGCCGAAATGGCTTCATTTCTATAAACCCTTCCAGGAGAAATAGTACGTATAGGTGGTGTGTTATTTTCCATATACCGTACTTGGACAGAAGATGTATGTGTACGAAGTAAGATATCCGGGTTGGTTTGGATAAAAAAAGTGTCCTGCATATCTCTGGCAGGATGATATTCCGGGAGGTTTAGGGCAGTAAAATTATGCCAATCATCTTCAATTTCAGGACCTTCTGAAACATTGAAGCCAATGCTTGAGAAGATATCAATAATTTGATTCTTTACAATGGTTATAGGGTGTCTGGATCCCAAAGCAATGGGATCTCCCGGTCTTGTAAGATCACCATAAATACCTTTTTCAATAGTTTTATTTTCTAAAGTGCCTTTTAAGAAATTTATTTTATCGTTGGCACTTATTTTTAGCTGATTAATGACTTGTCCAAATTCTTTTTTCTGGTCGGCTGGAACGTTTTTAAATTCAGAAAAGAAGAGGTTTAAAAATCCCTTTTTGCCTAAATATTTAATACGGAAGGCTTCTATAGCCTCGGGAGAATCAGTATTGAAATTTTCAACTTCAGTAATATGTTTTCGTATCTCTTCGATCATAATGGTAAACTGAAAGGTCAAATTTAAAACTTTCTGTTTAGTTACCTGTTTTTATATCGAATTAAATACATGTACCAATTAAACTAAATCCCTCAGTGGCCAAATTTTCATTTCTTAAGGTCAGAGAGATAGTTTGGTATAAAATAAAATTATGAGTAGCACTTATAAATACCTTGCTATGGAGTTTGCTAGGATATTGATATTTGGCGGTGTGTTAAGAAGAATACTGAATGGTCCATAGCCAGTTAAATTTACGATTCTGAAGTTACTGTATTCCAACGGGAAATGGTGGATCTTTTTGTTCTTAAGAATCGGGTAACTTTTATTTTTGAATAATCATATAAAATAATGATAACGATAACTAGACAGGCCACAATAAACACCATAAACTGGATATTTAGATAAAGAACACCTGCAAACACACCTCCTAAAAGATAGGCTCCAGCAATAGTAACTAAAAGTTGAGCTCTTCCAGCCAACTGTTCGTTTTGGCGAAAGCTTTTTTTGGTGAACATGGCCAAAAGAATCCCAAGATCTGTGGTTAAACCGGTTAAGTGCGTAGTTTTCACTGCAAAGTTGGATATACTTGCCGTTAATCCATTCTGTATTCCCATAGCAAATAATAAGACGGCAACCATAAGCTCGGTTTCTGTTAATGTCTCTTTGTAGAAGAATTGACCATAAAAGCCTATAAAGAGTAAGCATCCAATTTCTATAAGTAAGGGTATTGCATGAGAAAGATGTCTTCTTTTTTTGCTGGAATGAATGACCACGAGGTTGGATACGAAATTACCAATGAAGAAGCAAAAAATCCATGCAAAAACAACTGCTGCTTGGTACCAGTTTCTTTTGGCAATTTCCTCTGCTAAGATGGCAAAATGCCCGGTTACATTAGAGGTAAAGGCAAAAAATATGATAACGGAGGCAACGTTTACCATGCCGGCAGAAAACGCCGTTAGGGCGCCTAACTTTTTGTTATCTTCCAGGGTTCTACTATTATTAAATTTTCTTAACATATACTAGCTGTTAACTCTTTTAAAAACCATTTTTACAATACCTTTTGCTTTGATATCAGAATTGAAGTAAAGAACCATTTCATCATCATTTACTTTTTGCAAATTGTAATATTCCGTTTTGTCATCCGGATGTTTTAATTTTAAAACATGACCTCTTCCCTTCAAATTCCATTCAAGTGGAGTGGTAATCTGGTCTTTTTTATCTAACCTAAGTTTCCCATTGGGTAAGAACTCCCATGTTTCTGCCTCATGTATTATTAGGCTTTGTATAATTTCCCTTTTAATACTTTCTGATATGCTTTTGGAAGTCAAAGAGCCATTTTCATTGTCTTTTTCAACTTTTTCATACTCCCAAGCCACTTCTTTCCAAGAGCCCAAAATGTTCTGCTCGGGGCTGGTGCTATTTAACATCATAGTACCAAAAAGTAGTATTGGCACAGTGAATAAAGCAATATATAGGACGCTTGGACCTAAACCCGAGATCTTTTTCATACTTCTAATTTTAAAGGTTATTAGGCAAATATATTAGCCAGAGAGTCACCCATGTAAATGCCGTGGGTTTCCTCTAACTGCACTTCGTATACTGTTGGAATTGTTTTTTTAATGAAAGGAATAATGTCTAAACTTCTTGCAGAGGTTTTCTTTAATTTGTAATTTACAGGAATGTAAGCTTCAGTAATGTTGTTCGCTTCAGCATAATTTTGAAAAGCATTTTTAGTAAAGCCTATAAACACATCAGATACTAAGCTATTAATATTGGAATCGAACTTGTTTTTTATGATATCTCTTGCCTCACAGAACTCTTTGTTCTCTAAGGTTGAAATAAAATGATGCTTATTAAAAAATAAAAGATCCGAAATAGAATTGGAAAGGGTTACTCCATGAACCAAAACTATGTCTAGCTTTTCATTAGGATGGTTCTCTAGTGTATTCTTTAAGATGGTCAAAGAATCAACTGTAAAATCTGTGGGAACAAGAATTTTTTTCATAATGTTTTGATTTTTTTACATTACAAAACTACTATGAGGGTATTAAAATGGGCTAAGGATGAAATTAGAAATTGATTAGAATGACTAAGTTACTATTAGAAACAGATTAGAATTTTATAAAGTGTAATTACCTAAAGGAATTTTTATGGTGACAATGGTTCCTTTTCCTTCAATTGAAGTAATATTAATTTCACCTTCGTGAATTTTAATTACATTTTTGGTGAGGGGTAAGCCAATCCCGTAACCATCAAAATTCTTAGTGTTAGAAGCTCTAAAAAAGGGGTCATAAATAAACTGAATTTCATTTTCAGGGATTCCAATACCTTTATCGGTAATTATTATAACAACTTCCTTTTGGGTGGCTCCTAAAGAAACTTTTACTTCTTGATTGTTGGAATATTTAGAGGCATTCATCACAATATTAGAAAACGCTAGATGCAACAGCTGTTCATTTCCTTTTACTTTTAATTTTTCAGGGGATTCCGGAAGTAAGCTAAAATCTAAATTTATGAGTGACTTTGGTTTTATTTTGAGCACCGTTTCCTTAACATCCAATAACAATTGATCCATTCGGACTTTGTCAAATTTTTGCACTTTACCATTATAACCGGTCTGAGCAAGAAATAATAACGCTTTGGTTTTTTTGTCTAATTTTTCCGCTTCTTCCAATATTGCGTTCAAAGCTTCTATATACTCTTCCGGCTTTCTAATTTTAGAGAGTGTAACATCTGCTTCACCTATTATGGATGTAAGCGGGGTATTTAGCTCGTGAGAAGCATTGCTTATAAAGTTTTTCTGGGTTTCAAAGGCAGTCTCTAACCGATTGAGCATATT
>CAYTDS010000152.1:0-5251 GCA_964436555.1 uncultured Flavobacteriaceae bacterium
TAAACCACCAAAACATCTATTGGCATTGGCATTAGACCTATTCGTTCTAAGGTTATTTTAGTTTCCTGCCCTTCGGCTACCACTTCTTTAATACCGTAGTCTATAGTATTTGTTGTTTGTGTCCAATCTGTCAAGTACCAATCCAATTCCAGTCCTGAAACTTTTTCAGCTGTGCGCTTAATGTCGTTTGGTGTAGGGTGTTTAAATTTAAAATCCTCATAATATTTTCGTAAGGTTTCCATGAGTTTATCTTGCCCAATAACGTAACCTAACTGGCTTAAAAAAACTTCTCCTTTACTATAGGCACTTATACCATAGGAGAAATTAAGGTTATACCTGTCCGCATGGGTAGTTTGCGGTTGTTCAGTGCCGGATTCCACTAATCGGTAATAGTTACTATAAGCTCCTTCAAACGGGTTTTCCTTTTGTGGCGTCATTATTTCTTTCATGCATAAAGAGGAAATAAAGGAGGTAAAGCCTTCATCCATCCATTCATGTTTAGACTCATTGGTTGCCAATACTTGTTGAAACCACGAATGTGCCATCTCGTGAACCATAACTCCCACAAGGCTTCCAAAGCGACGCTCTCCGGTAATTAAGGTTGCCATGGCATATTCCATTCCTCCGTCACCGCCCTGGATTATGGAGTATTGATCATAGGGATATTTGCCTATGTTTTTACTAAAAAATTCCATTGCTTCCGAGGCCTTTGGCTGCAGATTTTTCCAATTTTCTTTTATTTCCGGTTTGTCTTTATAGAAAAAATGTAGGGTAGGACCATCTTTCACTTTCAGCGTATCATGCACATAGTTGGGATCAGCAGCCCACATAAAGTCGTGCACCATAGGCGCTTTAAAATGCCAGGTAAGTGTTTTGTTTTTTGTCTTTTTTCCTTTGTTTGCGGGTAGTGCTACTTTGGTTCCCGGAGCTTCATACCCATGACCAATTTCCTGCGGATTTTGGAGATAACCACTGCCTCCGACAACATAGTTGGCGTCTATGGTAAGTTTTACATCAAAATCACCCCAAACCCCATGAAATTCTCTGGCTATATAAGGATCTGCATGCCAGCCTTCAAAATCATATTCGGCTAATTTGGGAAACCACTGACTCATGGAAAGCGCTACACCTTCCTCATTGTTACGCCCTGATCTACGTATCTGCAAAGGAACTTGTCCGTTAAAAACCATATCAAAGGTAGTCTTTGCTCCAGGAGCAAGAGGATTGGCAAGATCTACTATGAGTATTGTTCCTTCTTCCTTAAAATTTACGGCTTGGCCATCTTGTAGCAAGGAAGCCACTTTAAGATATCCTATTTCTTCGGGAGACAGGGCTGCTATTCTGCTTTTGCCATTGCTAAACATTCTGTTATCCGGATCAGCAATGCTTTGCAGACGAATATCCATTTCACTTCCGGGTTGGAAAGCATTAAAATAAAGATGATAGTACACTCTTGTCAACTCATCCGGAGAGTTATTGGTGTAAATTAATTTTTGTGTTCCGGTATACTTGAAGTTGTCCACATTCATATCAACTTCCATGGTATAGTCTACATGCTGTTGCCAATATGAGGTATTGTTTTGCGCATTAAGGGAGCTGAATAGAGAACAAAAGACAAATAACCGTATTGCCAAAATTTTTGAATGCTGCATTTTTATAATTTTATTTTTCCTTTGGAAAGATTTTCGGCCATAATGAGTGCATTATATGCATTGACCATTTTACCGGATTTAGATATTTTATCAAAAGTGTTTATTTGGGAAGCATCCCCTGCTAAAATAACTGAGGTTTTTGTTGCAAGTCCGGACTGCATTAACACTTGTTTCACCTCTGCTGCTGTTAGCTTAGGATAGTGTGAGCGTATCAAAGCAGCAATACCCGCAACTGCAGGTGAGGCCATAGAAGTGCCTCCCTGAAATTCATATTTTTGGTTAGGCATTGTAGAATATATTTTATCGCCGGGGGCAAAAACATCTACATTAATTTGCCCGAAATTTGAGAATGATGCAACCATTTCAGAACCATATTTTGGAGCTAAAGCACCAACAGTAATTACATTGTCAGCAAATTCCGGACCGTTGTTAATCTGGTCATTTGGAAAGTTTGGGTTTTTAGGATCGTCCAGATTTGCTCCTTCATTGCCTGCAGCATGTACAATAAGAACATCTTTTTCAGCAGCATATTTAATGGCCTCATAAACCCATTCTGCATTAGGAGAAAAGCTTTTTCCAAAACTACAATTAATAATTTTTGCGCCATTATCTACCGCATATCGAATACCCAACGCAATATCTTTATCATATTCATCCCCATTGGGAACTGCACGTATACTCATGAGCGCTACATTGTTAGCAACCCCGTTTATCCCTTTTCCGTTATTGCGTTCTGCCCCGATAATTCCTGCTACGTGGGTACCATGACTTTCTCCTTCTAAACGACTTTGTGGGTTTCCATTGCCGTAACCTCTGGAATTAAAATCATAAGGATTATCACCTACTACCTTTCTTCCATCAAAGTCCACGTTTAAATTGTAGTTAAGACGGTCTGAAAAATAAGTTATACCTTCTTTTAATGATGAAATTACTTTAGGAATACTATCTTCAAAACTCAACATTTGCGTCAACACACCCACATGCTGTTGCATCGTAGGGTCTGTGGTTTTTATAGCACTGATATCTGCTTTAGTATAGGATTCTTTTCCCAAATGCTTTTGAACAGCAGCATCGGCATTCTGCACCATTTGAAGAATTTGCTCGTAGCGTTCTTTATTTTGAAGTGCTTCCGGATATTCCGAATCCAATTTAGACTTTGCCCGGGTTTGAAGCGCTGCATCACCTATTTTTAATCTTAATATGCGGGCGTACTCCAATTGCTCGTTATACGATTCACCCAGAAAATTATATCCATGTATATCGTCAACATAGCCATTTCCATCGTCATCTATGTTGTTGCCGGGAATTTCTTTGGTATTTGTCCATAAAACTCCTTTAAGATCTTCATGCGTTAAATCCATTCCCGCATCAAGTACTGCAACAATTACTTTTTGTCCCTTTTTATTACCGATGATTTCTGCATATGCCTTATCTATACTCATACCGGGAATGGTATCTGATAGCAGATCTAAATGTCCCCAATTTTTCTTCTCGGTGTCGCTTAAGTCCGCAATTTTTAAGGGAATGGCATCGATGTTTTCTATAGGGGTTGATATTAATTGAGGGGCGCCACAACCCAACAAAAATAGTGCTGTTAAAAAAAGCCCAAGGACCGATTTAAAAATGGGTAACTTCATAAAGTAAATTTTAAATTAGATTTTTAGTATTTGTAATCGCGGTTAACAGGTAATATTGAGTTAATTTTTTAATGTTGAAAACACTTTTGTTTCACTTGTTCTTTTTACACATTTTTAATCGGATGTAATAAGCAATTAAAATTTTAGCAGGTAATAAATTGACTGTTATGACTCACTTTAAAATACAATTATGAAAAAATGTTCTCAAAAGTAAAAATTTTATTTAGTCTTATCCCTTTTTCTGTGTTTTCCAGGGTACAAACTTCATTATGGGCATCATGCTCAAAAAATAAATAGTATTCTCCGGTTACCGCACTTTTCAAAAAGCGTTCTTTTTCCGATAATGTTAGTAATGGCCTGGTATCATAACCCATAACGTAGGGCAACGGAATATGCCCTGCGGTGGGAATTAAATCTGCCATAAAAACTAAGCTCTTGCCTTTGTAAGTAATATGAGGTAACATTTGTTTTTCAGTATGACCATCCACAAAGAGGATTCCAAAGCCTAATTCTGAATTTTTAATATAATTAGATGTATCGTGTGAAATAAGCTTTAATTGCCCACTAGCCTGTAAAGGCATAAAGTTTTCTTTTAAAAAAGAAGCCTTTTCCCGGGCATTGGGTTCGGTTGCCCATGCCCAATGGGCCTTGTTGCTCCAGTAGGTTGCATTTTTAAATACAGGCTCATAAGAGGTTCTGTTGGTATTCCATTGGACACAACCCCCGCAATGGTCAAAATGGAGGTGAGTTAGGAAAACATCAGTTATTTCATCAGGGTGGAAACCAACGTTTTTCAGGGAATTTTCCAAGGTAAAATTACCCCATCTGTAGTAGTAGCTAAAGAATTTATCAGACTGTTTATTGCCCATTCCTGTATCTATCAGAATCAACCGATGTCCTTCTTCAATAAGTAGACTACGGGCCGCAATATCTATCATGTTATTGTTATCTGCAGGATTGGTTTTGTTCCATATTGTTTTTGGAACTACTCCAAACATCGCACCACCATCTAACTTGAAATTGCCTGTTTCAATAGGGTATAAAGTCATTAAAAATGCTTAAGATTTTGAAAAGTACTAAAAGCTTTACTTTTTACAGCAGATTTTTAGATTTTATTAATAATTCATCACTATGAAGCTTGGAAATTTTATTTTTTTAAGAAATAGTTTTGAAATAGAAATTTAAGATTATATGCTTAAACGAATAGGAAGTAGGCTACTACAATATGTGTATCTTAGCTTTAGCTAATATTTTAAAAATGATTTTTTTTAGTGCATTTCAACTTCCATTGGAAGAACCAGTTTTGAAATTCTTGATTATTCTGTCTATAATTCTCTTTATCCCAATTCTGTCTGATAGGGTTAAGATGCCACATCTGTTGGGAATGATTATTGCCGGTGTCATAATAGGTCCAAATGGGTTAAATCTGTTAGCTAGAGATAGCAGCATTATTTTGTCCGGAACGGCCGGACTACTTTACATCATGTTTCTTGCTGGTCTTGAAATCGATATGAACGATTTTAAAGCGAATGTAGGTAAAAGTACTTTATTAGGTCTTTTTGGATTCTTAGTTCCCATGGGATTGGGAATAGTAGTTGGGGTTTATGTTTTGAATTTTTCATGGATAACATCCGTATTACTGGCAAGTATGTTCGCTTCGCACACTCTTATTACATATCCTATTGTAAGTAAATTGGGGATAGCCAAAAACCTTGCGGTAAATATATCTGTAGGTAGTACTCTTATTACCAATGTTTTATCTTTATTGGTGTTAGCGGTGGTTGTCGGGATGACATCCGGGGATATTGATGGGAATTTTTGGATTGTTCTGTCGCTATCCTTTATCGCTTTTACTTTGGTCATTACCTATTTATTTCCAATTATAGCTCGGTGGTTTTTTAAACGGTATAAAGACAATGTATCCCAATATATATTTGTTTTAGTAATGGTTTTTTTGGGAGC
>CAYTDS010000153.1:0-5223 GCA_964436555.1 uncultured Flavobacteriaceae bacterium
GTTTTAGGGCTGGTTTGAAGCAATGTTTCAAAATTTTGAATACCGGGTATTGTTGATAGTTCAGCAGCTGCGCGCAAAAAAAGTGTTTCCTCCGGCGAACCTTTAGGATATTTTAACTTGAAAACTACCGTATGTCGAATCATAAAAAGAAATTTTTTTCAACAGAACCGAAAATTTTTAGACCTGACGCTTTAAATTATTAAAACCACTAATGAAAATTATATTTTATTGCTCTATATCACATGCTTCAAACGAGACCAGTTCCCCGTCTTCAAAACCCGGAGAAACCTCTATTGGATTACAACAAACTTCACAATCTTCTACATAGGTTTGTTTAGCAACGGAAATATCCAATAGCATAGAAATCTCTTCCCAGCAATAGGGACATTGAAAAAAATGTTCAAGCATAATTGTTCAAAATTAACTATTTACAGTGGGTTTGACCTAATTTGCCAAAGGTAAAAGTATTTTGATCACAAAAAAAGGGTGCAATTGCACCCTTTTTTAACCAAACTAACTAAAGAAAAATCTACTCATTATCGACATCCTCAAATTTAGTGTCTGCCATACGAGTTTTATTAAGATCGACATCCTTAAAATCCAAACTTGTTTTTTCCTTGTCATAGTCGAAGACTAAAAATTGTCGGGAATCCAAACTTTCAAGATTTTTAAAGGAATCAAATTTATTGTTTTGTATTTGAAAGACTTTTAAACTCGCCAATTGACTAAACTCTGTGGGAATTTCACCCCTCAATTGATTGTTTGCAAGCACTAATTCTTTTAGTTTAATTAGTTTCCCAAGTTCTGACGGGATACTTCCTTCCAGAGTATTTTCAAAAAGGCCAAGAGTTTCCAACTTAGATAAGTTTCCTAAAGAATGAGGTATTTGTCCTTGAAAATTGTTACTTGACAGATTCAAAACCTTCAAATTTGTGAGTTTCCCAATATTTTCCGGAATACTCCCTGACAGAAAATTATTAAAAACTGTAAATTCTTCTAATGTGACCATATCTCCCATCCCCAGAGGTAATGATCCCTGTAGCCTGTTCATTTCAAGTTTAATGACCTTTATGGATTCCAGTTCTGTTATTTTCTCCGGAATTTGCCCTCTTATGGCATTAAATGCTAAATTAAGATGTGTTAGGTATTCTAATTTTTCTATGCTTTTGGGAAGAGTTCCGGAAAGATTATTTTTAAATAAGTTTACCCCTACTACATGATTGTTTACCACTTTTATTCCATGCCATTTGGATACCGGTGCATTTAAATCCCATTTCTTGGTCCATTCAGTTCCATTAGTACTCCTGTATAATTCTATAAGGGCTTTCTTTTCCTTTTTGGGCACGTCAGCAAACACAAATGAAGTTGTAGTTAACAAAAACAATGAAATATAAAGTATATTTTTCATACGTTGTGCAATTAAAACATTTTTAAGCAAACTTAATCGTAATAATAAATAAGAATTACCCTACAAATTACTTACATTAAAAGTTAACGTGCAACAAATTTCGGTGAACTGCTTAATTTTGTTGTGAAAGAATATAAAGTTGTGGTTTGATTTGTTGTACTCTTTGGAAGATTATTCCTGAACCATGGATTCTTCCAGCTCTATGGTGATTTGTTCCCAATTTTTCATGAGTTTTTCCAAGTCCTTTTTCTTTTTTTGATAGCTTTCAAAAAAATTGGGTTTTTCAACAGTCTTATCATACTGTAATTGAAGTTCACGGTCAATAAGTGCTATTTCTTTCTCTAATAGTGCAATATTATTTTCTACTGTACTTAATTGGTTTTTTAGCGTTTTCACCTTTTTTTGTTCCTCTTCATTGAACTCTTTGCCTTGTCTTTTGTCTTTACTTTGAAAGGTCTTTTCTTTCTTCTCAATTGCCCGGAAGTCTTCTACTTTTCTTTGTTCCAGATAAAAATTGATATCCCCCAAGTATTCCTTTAATTTTCTGTCTTTAAACTCGTAGACCTTATTGGTTAATCCCTGTAAAAAATCCCGGTCATGTGATACCAAAATTAAAGTGCCCTCAAAACTTTGTAAAGCTTGTTTAAGTACATTTTTTGATTTAATGTCCAAGTGGTTTGTTGGCTCATCCATTACCAAAACATTAAAGGGTTGCAGCAGCATTTTAGCCAAAGCTAAACGGTTGCGCTCTCCTCCGGAAAGCACTTTAACATATTTATCTACATCATCCCCTCTAAAAAGGAAAGAACCCAAAATGTCCCGAACCTTACTGCGATTACTTTCATTTGCGGCATCTATCATAGTATCCAAGATGGTTTTCTCACCATCTAAATACTCTGCCTGATTCTGGGCGAAATACCCAATCTGAACATTATGACCCAACTTTAAATGTCCGTCATAGCTAAGCTCATTTACAATAATTTTGGCGAGCGTAGATTTCCCCTGCCCGTTCTGGCCTACAAATGCCGTTTTACTGTCGCGTTCTAAAAGAATACTTATGTTCTCCAGAACCTTATTATCTCCATAATTTTTAGAGAGATTTTCTATTTCTGCAATAACCTTGCCCGGAGTAATAGACACGGGGAAGCGGAGTTTCATTACACTATTATCTTCTTCATCTACCTCAATTCGCTCTATTTTATCTAATTTCTTTATTAAGGACTGAGCCATAGAAGCTTTAGTAGACTTTGCTCTAAACTTATCTATCAGCCGTTCTGCCTGCTGTATTTCTTTCTCTTGATTTTTCTGAGCATTAAGCTGCTGTTGTCTTATTTCATTTCTTAATACAAGATACTCTGTATAAGGCTTTCTGTAATCATAGATTCTGCCAAGGGATATTTCTATGGTTCTATTGGTTACATTATCCAAAAACATTTTATCATGGGAAACAATCACAACGGCGCCTGCGTAACTTTTAAGGAACTGCTCAAGCCAAATGATTGATTCTATATCCAAGTGGTTGGTGGGCTCATCTAACAGCAGCACATCATTACTCTGGAGTAATAATTTTGCCAGTTCAATACGCATGCGCCAACCGCCCGAAAAGGTTTCAGTCTTTTTATTAAAATCTTCTCGCTTAAAACCCAGTCCAAGTAAAATTTTCTCAGTTTCTCCCTGATAATTATAACCCCCCAGAATTTCATAGTGGTGCGATATTTCATTCATATCTACAATCAACTGAGAATAAGCATCGCTCTCATAATCTGTCCGAGTAGCCAGTTGTTCATTAATTTTATCTAACTTAATCTCCAACCCTTTTAACTCTTCAAAAGCTTGATAAGCCTCCTCTAAAACGGTTCTTCCCAGTTCAAAATCTATATCTTGTCTTAGGAATCCTATTTTGATATCCTTATCCGAGGCAATTGCCCCGGAATCCGGAGCCACATCTTTTGATAAGAGCTTTAATAGCGTGGATTTTCCGGCTCCGTTTTTTCCGATGAGCCCCACTCTATCACCAGCGTTTAGTCGGAACGCTATTTCCTCAAATAAATATTCACCCCCAAAAGAAACAGACAGATTATGGATATTAAGCATGCTTTGTGATTATTGTTACATTAAATATGATGGTAAACCGGTACTTTTGTACAAATTTTTTGCAAATGTTAAAAAAAGGAAGCAAAGTCTACGGTATTTTAACAGGAAGTTGTCCAAAATGCCATGAAGAAAGCATGTATTTGGATAAAAACCCATATCATTTGATTAAAATATTTAAAATGCATGAGCGTTGTTCACATTGTAATACCAAATACAAAATAGAGCCTTCCTTTTTCTATGGTGCTATGTACGTTAGTTATGGTGTAGGAATTGCATTTGCGGCAGCGGCTTTTGTCATTGCCTTTTTAATTTTAAAAACTACCTTGGTTAACACCTTTATAGCCATTACCGGTACGCTAATCATATTTATGCCTATTATTATACGACTATCCCGGAATATTTGGATTAATTTCTTTATTCATTACGACTCCAAAGCAAAAGTCTAGCTTGATAATAACTTTTTGTTGAATCTCGCAATATTCATCTCAGGATGTAAAGGAGTTCCGCTTTCAATAAAATTGCAAAGCTGCCTCGAAGCATATGGAGCTATCATGACTCCACGAGAGCCAAAGCCGTTTAGTACAAATAAATTTTGATGTTTTGGATGTTGCCCTACCAATGGTCTTCTATCGGCTACTGTAGGCCGTATTCCGGCAACATGATCTACTACTTCATAATCACATTTTAAAAACAGATCTAGTTTTACTAACAGCTCTTGTTTACCACGAGTTGTGGGTAGATTCGTTTTGTCCTTCCAATTATATGTTGCCCCAATTCTGTATAAATCCTTTCCCAGAGGTATGATAAAAACAGAGGACTTTATAACGGCCTCCTCCTTTAGATTTGATGCCTTAATGGTCAGCAATTCTCCTTTGGTTCCGTTTAGAGGTAAATAGTTAAAGTAGGGATTGTCTTTTAATCCAAAGCCGGTTGCAAACACAATGTATCTTGTCTTAATTCCTTTGTATTTAATATGGTTTTGAAACACTTCAAGGGCTTTGTAATCGAAAGCTTCTTGTACTAGTAGGGATTGATCTGACAAATATTTTTTGTAATCCGAGAGTAACTTTTTTGTGTCTATTCTTCCAGCATGTAGTACTTCACCATATCCAAAGGGAGCATCTATAGAAGGGTTGGTGTTTTTTAGAATTTTTGTTCCCAAAAAATCCTTTAACCCTATTTTCTCTGAAGCCTCAAACCATAAGTTTTGCTCTTCAATAGAGGCAAAACGTCTCAAAACCTGAATTTTATGGTCTAGTTTGGTTTGCAATTTCTCTTCCAGTCTACTGTAGAAGGGCAACGCCACTTGAAGCTGTTTCCGGGCTTCCCAGGCTTCGGTAAATCGTTTTAAAATTACAGGATTATATAGTCCTCCTGCTACCGTGGAGGAGGTCTGCGAATTATCACTAATTACCCTAAATGTCTTGTGATTTTCATTTAAAACTTCACAGAAGGAAATCCCTGCCAAACCAAGACCAACCACTAAAAAATCTATCATTTCACAAAAGTAGGTAATAAGAATTTGCTGAACTAAGTGCTAAGAGAATAAGTTACTTGGGAAATTATTACAAAAAAAAGCCGTGCAAAACGCACGGCTTTTAATATGTTTTGAATTGGAATAAAATCTACTACTAATAGGCCCACATATCTTGCTCCCTGTCACGGATTACCTCTTGGATTCGTTTGGATTCCAATAACTGGAAGAGTGAGTTGTCTGCAAT
>CAYTDS010000154.1:0-3745 GCA_964436555.1 uncultured Flavobacteriaceae bacterium
CCACGCTCCCGCTCCAAATCCATATTGTCTAACAGCTGGTCTTGTTTTTCCCTTTCGGTCACAGAACCTGTAAAATCTAGCAGCCTATCAGCCAAAGTACTTTTGCCATGATCTATATGGGCTATGATACAAAAATTTCTAATATTCTTCATAAATTCTCTTCTTCAAAAGCGGGAATGCAAGTCGGTAATTTGCAACTGCAAATATAACGTAAAATATACGGGTTTTAATCTTGCATATAATGATTTCAGAATTGAGGAATATCATCTAAATTAGATTTTTACGTACAATGCTGTGAGATATTTCATATTAATTATTTACGTTTGTAACAAACCTACCTTCTTTAGTGAAAAACCTCACTTTTTTTGTAACACTCTTTTTACTTTCCTCAGCCCTAGTTGCTGCTCAGGAACTGATGCTGACAGGAACGGTTAAAGACGCAGAAAATGTAGAAATTTCTTTTGCAAACATCATTGTAACTTCTGCTTTAGATTCTTCCTTAGTTAAAGGAACTTCGGCAAATGAGGTAGGCTATTTTGAAATCAATGGCTTGCAAAAAGGAGACTATTTTCTTATTGTAAGTTATCTTGGGAATACTTCTAAACCCCAAAAAATAGCATTGTCTGCCGATCTGGATTTGGGTGTTGTAACCCTTGAAGAAACCACTTTTGTATTAAACGAAGCTGTAGTAACTTTTAAAAACCCTACCGTAGAACGAAAAGTAGATCGTTTGGTTTTTAACATAGAAAATACCCCCTTATCAGAATCTTCGATATGGGATGCGTTGAAAAAGACTCCAAGTGTGGTCATTGTAAATAATGAAATTACTATAAAGGGAAGTAGTGACATACAGGTTATGATTAACGATCGTAAAGTAAATCTCCCCAAACAAGATATTATAAATTTGTTGTCCGGAGCATCGGCAAACAATATTGAGACTATTGAAGTTATAACAACGCCTCCGGCAAAATTTAGTGCAGAGGGCGGAATGATCATCAATATAAAAATGAAAAAAGGCTTACTTGCCGGCTATAACGGGGCAGTCTACAACCGGTATACTCAAGGGGTTTTTGCCAAACATACCGTTGGGACCGACCACTATTTTAAAAGTCAAAAAACCGATTTTTCCCTGAACTATAGTTTAGGGAATAATAAAGAGTTGACCCGTTATACGGACAAAACCAGCTTCTTTGATGATGAAATAAGCGTCTGGACAGCAAATCAGGAAAACATAGTGCGGCTTACAGCGCATAACGTAAGTACTTTTTTTGATTGGGAATTGAATGAAAAAAACTCCGTAAGCGTATCTTCTATAAATGCCATAACTCCCTGGACCAAAAGAAGTTTTATCACCAAAACCAATATAGAAGATGTAGATGGCAGCTTAAATTCATTTTTCGATACTGAAAACTATTCAGAAGCTCCGTTTTTAAACCTTTCCTTTTATTTAGATTATGTTCACAAACTCAATAAAGAAGGGGCATCCGTTACTCTTGGAGGACATTACACATACTACACCTATAGTTTAGATCAAAACTTGGATACCCAATTTTTTGATGCTAACGGAAACTTGACTGGAACCAATGATTTTGTAACAGAATCTGAACAAAAAATAAATCTGTTGAGCCTGCAAGCAGATTTTGCAAGCCCACTTAGCGAAAATTTAAAATTGGAAGCCGGGGTAAGGTATACAGGAATCAATTCTCTTAGTGAGATTGCTCAATTTGGTTTTGACAGAACTCAACCTGGGATAGACCCTACGGAGGCCGGGTTGTTCGATTATGACGAAACCATATATGCCTCGTATGTAGGATTAAATGGAAAATGGGATAAACTAAGTTTTACTTCGGGATTAAGGGCAGAATATACAGAAGCTACAGGCGATTTAGATATTGCCGAAGATATTACCGAGAACAACTATTTGGAGCTCTTTCCCAACTTTTCAATCCTGTACGCTCTTGGTGAGAAACACGATTTAAATTTATATTACTACAGGAGAATTAACAGACCAAGATACAATAGCATCAATCCGTTTCAATCCTTCCAAAGTAATAATATTGTGGTTGAAGGGAATCCAAAATTGTTACCCTCCACCCGAAATTATACCGCTCTAGGCTATACCTATGATAAAAACTACACCGTAGAGGTTTTTTATATGTATCAAAACAATCCTTTTCAAGCACTTATGTTTCAGGATAATGACAGCCGTTTATTACGATATATCAATGTAAATATGGATAACAATGTGTCGTACGGAATTGATTTTACCGTAAATACAGAATTAACCCCTATTTGGGATCTGTACATCTTATCTAGCTTTTTCCAAAATAGTTTTTCATTTCAGGATGATGATTCCGGTCAAATAATAAGAAATGAGCGGTTCTCATGGTTTTTTCGTACGTATAACAGTTTTACTTTTTTGACGGACAAAAGTCTTTGGGCGGATCTGAGCTTTAATTATTTTTCCCCTATCTCTAGTGGAAACTCAGAACAAAGCTTTTACAGTACTTTGGACATTGCACTGACAAAGTCGTTCTGGGATAAAAGTATGGTTCTTACCATGGGGATTCAGGATATTTTCAATCAGGCTAAATTACTCAACACCCGTCGTTTCTTAAATCAGGACAACAGCACTTCGTATCGGGATGAAAACAGACTATTCACTTTAGGGTTACGCTATAAGTTTGGGAATGTCAAAATTAAGGATAATAAAAAATCTAAAAATCTGGACGAAAGGAATCGCTTATAAGCTGCTTTTGTTACAAACTCGATTAAGATTACGGGCCTTGTACTAAAACACCTCAGTTTTTTTAGTTAGTTTTGATTACCAACCCCAAAGCTAGGTGAAACTTAAGTCCATTTTTAGTGTATTGCTTTTGTTCTTGTCCATTGGGCTTTCCGGACAGGAATTTAGCATATCCGGTGCCGTGAAAGATCTTTCCAATACGGCTATTCCCTTTGCCAATATTTATTTATATCGAATTTCGGATACTACCTTGGTAAAAGGAGCTTCTGCCGATGAGGAAGGCTTTTTCAGTATTGATAATGTAGTTGGGGCAACCTATTTTATTCGAGGAAGTTATATAGGGAAATTTTCTTCTTTAACACCTGTGGATATTACCCAAAATGTTCGAATTGGCACTTTGGTTATTGCAATAGATGCTGAGGTTTTGGATGAGGTTATCGTAACCGGTAAGCAGCCCACCATACAGCGGCAAGCAGATAGGGTAGTTTTTAATGTGGAAAACACGGTGGTTTCCGAAGGAAATTCTTGGGAAATTCTTAAAAATACTCCCGGGGTAATTTCCATGCAAAATGATTTCCTTATTCGCAATCAGATTGCAACCATATACCTTAATGACAGAAAAGTGCAGTTGTCCTCTTCAGAAATAAAAGATTTACTGGAAGGCTTATCAGGAGTCGCTATCAAGTCTGTTGAGGTGATACCCAATCCTCCGGCGCGTTACGAAGCCGAAGGCGGCCCTATTTTAAACATAACTACCACCAAAAGTATTGCTCCGGGTTATAAGGGAAGTGTTACCGGAAACTATACCCAAGCTGTTTTCCCGAAATATGCCTTTGGTACGAGTCACTATTTTAAATCCGAGAAGCTCAGTCTCTTTGCCAATTACACCATTAATCCAAGAAAGGAGTTTAAGGACGATGATTACAGAGTAAACTTCATTAATGATGAGAACGACATTTTTTCTCGCTGGCAAACCGATTTTAATAAAGTAACCCGGTC
>CAYTDS010000154.1:3845-5201 GCA_964436555.1 uncultured Flavobacteriaceae bacterium
GAAGGAGCCTCGTTAACCCTAAATGCACATATTACCAAGTTTGATGAAGATAATACCCAGAATGTCTCCTCAGACTATTTTAACCCAACCGGTAATTTTATAAGGAATTTTTCCTTTTTCACGGACTCTCAACAGAAAGTGGATATCGTAACAGGGCAACTGGATTATATTTCCCCGTTGGGAGGCCTTATTATGGAAACGGGGGCTAAATTCTCTTCGGTAAGCTCCAGAAGCGGCATTAATTTTTTCAATATAGTGGGCACTACCCCAACATTAAATACTGAATTTTCAGATGATTTTATATATGACGAAACCGTTTGGGCCGGGTATCTTAGTTTGCTAAAGGATTGGGAGAAGTGGTCTCTAAAAACAGGTATAAGGGGAGAATATACAGATGTTTCAGGAAGATCTGTTGTTTTGGCCACAGAGAATCTTCAGAATTATTTTGAACTTTTTCCAACGCTATATGTTTTACATACCCCTTCAGACAACCAAAGTTTTTCATTTGATTACAGAAGAAAATTACAACGTCCCAAATATCAGGATTTAAACCCCTTTCGCTATTTCGTAAATGAGAATGATTTCTTTGTTGGAAACCCTAACTTGCAACCCAATTTCAGCCATAATTTTAATTTAAACTATACCCTAAAAGGGGAGTATTTTTTTGATTTATATTATCGTGACAATGGCAATTATATTAGTGATCTTAGTTTTCAGGACAATCAAAACCTTACAGTACGGCAAATACGACAGAATGTGCTGGAGAGCACTTCGTATGGCATAGATTTCACCTATAGCAAATCGGTAACCAATAACTGGTATGTGTACAGTTATATGTCTGTTTTCGCAGAAGACGAAACGTTTTTGGCGGTTGAGAGCAATGATGTGGCTTTTACGAATTCGGTTAACGGGTTTTATGGATCCTTAAATAATTACCTTACACTTTCTAAGGACGGCACCTTTACAGGAGATATTGCACTCACCTATTTATCCTCATTTTTACAGGGCTCTTATGTTATGGGTTCCACAACGAATTTAAATGTGGGGTTAAGAAAATCCTTATGGAACAAGAGAGCAGTACTATCAGTGGCGGCAGAAGATTTGTTGGGCAAGGCCAACCCTACTTTTACCTCTCGCTATCTAAACCAAGACAATTCCTATTTGGCCAGACCGGAAACCCGATTTGTTCGTTTCGGCTTCACCTATAATTTTGGGAATTTTAGGTTGGAAGACAACGAAAGAGGGATTGATAAAATCGAACGGGATCGACTATCTAACTAGGGGTTTCCAACTCCATTAGTTCTTCAATTTGACGTATTTTCTTACTTCAAAAGAGGGTTTGTAGGATAAAATTTC
>CAYTDS010000155.1:0-5143 GCA_964436555.1 uncultured Flavobacteriaceae bacterium
CGTATATAGTCCAAATGATGAAATTTCAGATCAGTATGCCTTCACCCTGTTCCATCAAACCAATGGAACCAAAATTGCCGGTAGAATATTGTCTGAAGCAGGAGATTCAATCACTATTTTACCCAATCCGTTTAACGAAAGTTATGCTGTAAAACTGGCAAAAAACAATATCGAAAAAAGAGAGCTTTCTCCTGTTTCCCCAATGCCTCCGGGCTTGTTAAACCGATTAAACGAACAGGAAGTCCTTGACCTTTTTGCATATTTACAATCGGGTGGCGATCCAAAACATGAGGTATATACCAAAAATAAGGGTTCAAAATAACACAAAGGGCTATTGCTCAAAATCGCTTTACTACTTTTAAAAAAGGTATATCCCACAGCAATTTGCTAGTTTTGCATAAACTAGTTGTAAAAATAACATGAGCGAAACTAAAATAGCCCCTTCCCTACTGGCTGCAGACTTTGGCAACTTGCAACACGATGTTGAAATGGTTAACCAAAGTGTTGCCGATTGGCACCATATTGATATTATGGATGGTGTTTTTGTACCCAATATTTCCTATGGCATGCCCGTGCTAAAGGCTATAGGGTCCTACGCTCAAAAGCCTTTGGACGTGCACTTGATGATTGTTGATCCGGATCGTTATATCACCACTTTTGCAGATTTAGGAGCAGCCATATTAACCGTGCATTACGAGGCCTGTACCCATTTACACCGTACCTTACAAGCTATTAAAGCTACCGGAATGAAAGCGGGTGTTGCCCTCAACCCCCACACTTCTGTCAGCCTTCTGGAAGATACCTTAAAAGACATTGATTTGGTATTAATTATGAGCGTTAATCCCGGTTTTGGAGGACAATCGTTTATTGAAAATACCTTTAAAAAAATCAAGACCTTAAAATCCATGATTATTGAACAAAACACCAACACCTTAATAGAGGTGGATGGCGGCGTTACCGAGGTAAATGCGGCGGCACTTGTGGCAGCAGGTGCAGATGTGCTGGTCGCCGGCAGTTTTGTTTTCAAAAGCACCAATCCTTTGCAGACCATTGCCACCTTGAAAGAAATTACAAAATAATGGAACCGTTGGATCTAGTTATTGTTGGTGGGGGTCCCATTGGAATTGCCTGTGGCCTTGAAGCCAAAAAAAAGGGATTGTCTTACGTTATCCTTGAAAAAGGACCTATTGTAAATTCTCTTTTTAACTATCCCGTAAACATGCAATTTTTCTCCTCTTCAGAGCGATTGGAAATTGATGAGATTCCCTTTATAAGCAATGAAGCCAAACCAAAACGCAATGAAGCTCTGGAATACTACCGCAGAATTGTTATCGGCAACAACTTAAATATTCAGCTCTTTGAAAAAGTTGAAAACATTACCAAAATAGGTCAATATTTCACTGTGAGAACTTCTAAAGGATTGTACGAAGCGACAAATATAATTGTTGCCACAGGATTCTATGATATTCCCAGTCTTTTAAATGTTCCCGGCGAAGAGCTACCAAAAGTGTCGCACTATTATAAAGATCCTCATTTTTATGCAAACCAAAAAGTGGCTGTAATTGGGGCGAGCAATTCCGCGATTGATGCTGCTCTGGAATGCTGGAGAAAAGGTGCTGATGTTTCTTTAATTATTCGTGGTCCTGAGGTGGGACAGCGTGTAAAATACTGGGTGCGCCCGGATATTATCAATCGCATTGAAGAGGGCAGCATTAAAGCCTACTACAATGCCTCAGTAACCGCTATTACAGAAAATAGTATCATTTTTAATACCTCTGACGGAAATACCACGCTTGCGAACGACTATGTACTCGCCTTAACAGGTTACATGCCCAATTTTGAATTCTTAAAGCAAATGGGCATTCTGCTATCTGATGACCAAAAACAACTACCGCAATACAAGCCCGAAACAATGGAAACCAATATCCCGGGAATTTATTTGGCAGGTGTTATTTGCGGAGGAATGGAAACTCATAAATGGTTCATAGAAAACTCCAGAATACATGCAAAAATAATCATCGGTACTATCTTAGAAAAAAAGAGTACTAACCCGGTAAAACCATAACTATATATGCAGCCATTTTCTATTGCAATACACGGCGGAGCCGGCACTTTGGTCAGAGGAATGATGACCCCGGAAAAGGAGGAAGCTTACAAAAGTGCTTTGAAACTTGCTTTGGATTTGGGATATGCGCAATTAGCAAAAGGAGCCGCTGCGATTGAGGCAGTCACTATAGCCGTTACAGCCTTGGAAGACTCCCCCCTATTTAATGCAGGGAGGGGAAGTGTATTTACGGCTACAGGGAGTCATGAGATGGATGCTTCCATAATGGACGGAAAAACCCTAAAAGCGGGTGCCGTATCTTTAATTACAGGGATTCGAAATCCAATTGTATTGGCACGGGATGTGATGGAAAAGAGCGAACATGTGTTTCTTGCAGGACAGGGAGCCATGGAATTTGCCAAACAATTAGGGTATTCTTTGGAGCCTGAAAGTTATTTTTATGACGAATTCCGAAATCAACAATGGTTGGATATTAAAGATTCGGACACATTTCAATTGGATCATTCGGCTAAAAAAGACACTAAATTCGGGACGGTTGGCGCCGTTGCTTGTGATAAAGAGGGTTCTATTGCTGCAGCAACATCTACCGGAGGAATGACCAACAAGCGCTTTGGGCGTGTGGGCGATAGCCCAATGATTGGGGCGGGAAATTATGCAAATAATAAAACCTGCGCCGTCTCCTGTACTGGCAGTGGAGAGTATTTTATCCGGGCTGTAGTAGCCTATGATGTATCCTGTCTTATGGAATACAAGGGGATGTCATTAGAAGAAGCGGCTAACGAGGTAATCCATAAAAGGCTATTGAAAATGGGTGGTGATGGTGGACTTATTGCGGTAGACAACCAAGGAAATATGGCCTTGCCCTTTAATACAGAAGGAATGTACCGCGCCCGGAAATCTTCAAATGGTGCAACGGAAATAGCTATTTACTCCTAAGCGCTACTATATAAAAGAAGCATGCACCGGTAATACTGTTATCTCCCGGGTTTCAATATCGATCCGATCTCCATTAGAGAGCACATGTACAACCAAATTGGTAATCGTCATGGGGGTACCCTCATCTAAAATTTTTTCGTTGTTATGCACGAGATTACTGCCGTCAAAAACTATGACCATTCCGGAACCGATAACTTCCGCATTTTTACCGTTTTTTATAATAAGTGCAGTATCTTCAGACAATCCAACCCCCAATAAACCAGGGAACTTCGCAACAGCCTCTGCCTGTCTTCCAAATCTTCCACGTTGAATAAAATGGGTATCAATAATGAGTTCAGGGATAAGTCCCAAACCTTGATACATTTTTACCGCTCCTTTTACAATAGCTTCTTTACTACTGCCACTGGCAATCATTTCTTGTCCCATTGCCATGGCACCTGCACTGGTTCCTGCAACTACAAAACCTACCTCGTTGCGATACCTGTCCTGTATTATTTTGTGAATGGTAGTATCCCCAATTTTATTGGTTATTTTTGATTGATCTCCTCCAGAAAACATAATACAATTGGCCTGCTTTATCAACTCCACGTAAACAGGCTTCTCCGCATCCTTTTTACTTCGGATATCCAAAACATGAATCTTACTACACCCCAATTTTTTAAAAGCTCCCAGATAGTTTTTCCCAACTTCCAGAGGAATACTGGAAGCGGTTGTTATAATTACAATTTTGGCATCAACCCCTCCGGATTCTTTCACCACATGGGCCAGAATCCCTTCGCCAATAAACTCCAAGGTGTACATTTCATTGTTCTCAATACCCTTATCCTCATTGCCGCCAATAGGAATTAATGTGCCCTTTATCAAAGTCATTTCGTCTTCTTTTCCCGGTTAGTCCGGCACAAAAATAAACGTTTTTTCTAGCGAAAATTGCATATATTTATAATCTTTCACTCACGAACACGCACTAACCTAAAATCACGCTTTATGAAATGAGCCGTAACAATTAAGTTGATACCAACCGAAATTAGTATTGGCGAATTCCATTCCTGTGCTGAGCGCACTCGAAGCATGACCATTGAAAAACAAATAAATATAAACAGATGAAAATAATAAGCATTAATGCCATGCGAGGACCAAATTACTGGTCTGTAAGACGTCATAAACTTATTGTAATGGTGTTAGATCTTGAAGAGATGGAAGCTTATCCCTCCAATACGATTGACGGTTTTAAGGAAAGGCTGGAAACCTTGTTTCCCAGTATGTATGAGCACCGTTGCTCCGTAGGTACTCCGGGCGGATTTTTTGAACGGGTTGAGGAAGGCACCTGGATGGGTCATATTATAGAACACATCGCCCTTGAAATTCAATCACTTGCCGGTATGGACGTTGGGTTTGGAAGAACTAGGGGCTATGGCGAAAAAGGGGTGTACAATGTGGTGTTTGCGTATATGGAAGAAAAGGTGGGCCGCTATGCTGCGGAGGCTGCCGTACGTATATGCGAAGCGTTAATTAAAGGAGCGCATTATGATTTGGCGAACGATATACAGCAAATGCGGGAAATAAGGGAAGATGAAAGACTGGGCCCCAGCACAGGATCTATTGTTGAAGAAGCTGCAAGTCGGGGTATTCCATGGATTCGATTGAATAAATATTCATTGTGCCAGTTGGGTTACGGAGCTAACCAAAAACGGATACAGGCCACGGTAACCAGTGAAACCAGCAGTATAGGTGTAGAATTGGCCTGTGATAAAGAAGATACCAAATTTTTGTTGGAACAGGCTCAGGTAGAAGTGCCCCGAGGTGAAATCATAAGACGGGAAAGTAGTTTGGCAGAGGCTTGTAAACATGTGGGCTTTCCACTGGTTGTAAAACCTGTTGGTGGTAACCATGGGAGGGGCATCACAGTTAATGTTAGAACATATGAAGCTGCTTTAGAAGCTTTTAATGCAGCTAAGCAGGTGTCGCCTGCTGTAATTATAGAAAAATACATTGTAGGGGAAGATTACAGGTTATTGGTTATAGACCACGTTTTGGTGGCTGCTGCCAAACGTACGCCTGCGAATGTAATAGGTGATGGCATTTCAACGATACAACAATTGATAGACGAAGTAAATAAAGATCCCAGAAGGGGTTTTGGTCATG
>CAYTDS010000156.1:0-5113 GCA_964436555.1 uncultured Flavobacteriaceae bacterium
GTTTCAACTCCCCTATTTGCATACTTGTGGCATAATGCTCTTTTTCGTAACCAAAGGAGCCTGCCATTCCGCAGCATCCCGAACTTATAATGGATACGGAATAATTTTCCGGAAAATTTAAAACATCAAATGTGACTTTTTGATTGCTTAAAGCTTTCTGATGGCAATGATTGTGGATTTTAACAGTCCTCGCTTCTTTTGTAAATTGATTTCTGTTAATCGTACCATTCTTAATTTCCTCAGATAAAAACTCTTCTATCAAAAACGCATTTTTAGAAACCAACTCCGTCGCTGGAGCATCCTCCACCAAACGCTTGTATTCATCTCTAAACGTAAGAATAGCCGATGGTTCAAGACCAATAACCTGAAGGTTTTGTTCTGCAAATTTTTTTAGTTTGTCTACATTTGCATTGGCTATTTTTTGAGCCTGCCTTAAAAAACCTTTGGAAAGAAATGTTCTTCCGCTTTCTGCATAAAATAACTCAACTTCATACCCTAAACGGGTAAGGACTTCAATTGCGTCTTTTCCTAATTCAACATCTAAATAGTTAGTGAATTCATCAATATAAAGAACAACCTTTTTGTTTTCGGTATTATATTGATTTTTAATTAATTTTAGATGCTTATCAAAATTAAAACTTGATATTTTAGGGAGGGATCTTTCACGCGCCACCCCACTCCATTTTTTTGCCAGTCCGGACAAAAATGGTGAACTATAAACGGCATTTGTTACCGTAGAAATTTTGCTTCCCAATTTGTTCAATTGAGTGTTGTAGGCAAACAACTTACTTCGCATTGAATACCCGTTGGTCTCCTGATATTGGTATTGGAATTCTGCTTTAAGAGTAGCTATATCAACATTACTAGGGCATTCACTAGCACAGGCTTTACAGCTTAGACAGAGATCAAAAACTTCTTTTAATTCCGGTTGATTAAATTTGTTCACCTGAGTTGAAGAAGTCAAAAATTCCCGTAACGCATTTGCTCTGCCTCTGGTAGTATCTTTTTCATTTTTTGTTGCATGATAACTTGGACACATGGTGCCCGACATCAACTCCGTTTTTCTACAGTCCCCACTACCATTGCATTTTTCTGATGCTTTTAAAATGCCTTCGCTGTCTGAAAAATCCAATAGCGTTTTTATCTCGGGCTCTTCCCTGTTTATTTCGTAGCGAAGGGATTCGTCCATAGGAAAGGCATCAACTATTTTTCCGGGATTAAATATATTATTGGAATCAAAATAGGATTTGATTCGTTTTAATAAATCATAGTTTTTGGTGCCAATCATAAAAGGAATAAACTCAGCACGTACTATCCCATCACCGTGTTCTCCACTAAAAGAGCCGTTGTACTTTTTGGTAAGTTTAGCAACATCTGTCGTTATAGATCGAAACATAGCTACATCGGTCGATTTTTTTAAGTTTAGAATAGGTCTTAAATGTAATTCTCCTGCTCCTGCATGGGCGTAGTAAACAGCATCTTGATTGTAGTCTTTCATGATTTGGGTAAACTCCCCAATAAAATCTTTCAGATCGCTTAGAGCAACAGCTGTATCTTCTATACAAGCAACTGCTTTCATATCACCAACAATATTACCAAGCAATCCTAAACCCGCTTTTCTAAGCTCAATGGCCTTATTAATGTCTTCGCCCTTTAGAATAGGGCTGGAATAGCTCAAATTAGAGTGTGCAATGGTGGTGAGTAATTCTATGATTTGTTTTTCAAGATCTTCTTCGGAATGGGATTTTACTTCCAACATTAGAAGCGCAGCGGGATCTCCCTCAACAAAAAAACGATTAACCAATTGTGCTCTGTTATTTTTGGTGCAGTCCAAAATGACCTTATCCATCATTTCGCAGGTATGTAAATGATGTTTCATTACAGGAACAACATCTGCCAAACAGTCTTCCAATGTTCTGTAGTGAGTAACTACCATTGCAGCTAGTTTGGGTGGGATAACATCTAGTTGCAGGGTGATTTCCGTACTAAATGCCAAAGTGCCCTCACTGCCACTGAGTAATTTACAAAGGTTAAAGTCTTCCGAGCCACCAAAAACAGAAGATTTTAGTAGTTCATCTACCGCATAACCAGTATTTCTTCTGTGAATTTCAGGTTTTGGAAATTCCTTTCGTATTTCGTCCTGTATTTCTTTATTTATTAATTCATTAAATATGTTTTCATAAATAACTCCTTCAAGTGTTCCGAGACCTTTTTTTTCAAGGAACTCGTTTTGCGTTACTGCCTTAAAAGTAGCCAGAGTACCATCTGCAAGTATGACATTCATGGCAACGACCTTATCGCGAGTTACCCCGTATTGAATTGAGGTTGTTCCAGAGGAGTTATTACCGACCATACCTCCTATCATACATCTGTTAGAGGTAGAAGTATTGGGTCCAAAAAAAAGTCCGTGGGGTGCGAGGTATAGATTCAACTCATCTCTTATCACACCCGGTTGTACAGTAACTTGTTTCTTTTCTAAATCTAAATTTAGAATTTTTGTAAAATGTTTAGATACATCTACGACGATACCATCTCCGACACATTGTCCGGCCAATGATGTCCCCGCAGTTCTTGGTATAAGTCCGACCTTATTTTTATTTGCAAAAAGAATAAGGTGCCTTATATCATCTATGGTTTTGGGAAATGCCACCGCCATGGGAATTTTTCTGTAAACGGAGGCATCAGTGGCGTACAGGGTTGTACTAAGCTTGTCTTCATAAAGATCTCCTTCGAGCACTTCATGTAGTTCTTTTAAAGTATCTTTATCCAATTGGGAACAATTTTGGCGACAAATTTAAGTTTTATTGAAGAATCACATAATTAATTTTATAATTAAAATAGAAACATATGAAAATGAGTAAACTGTTATTAATTATTGCATTTATTGCCACCGCATCCGCTGGTGCTCAAGAAATCTCAAAACATGCGCTCGGACTTCGCTTAGGTGATAGCGATGGTTTTGGTGCCGAAATTTCATACCAAACCGCCCTTTCAAGAAGCAATAGACTAGAGGTGGATCTAGGGTGGCGTGATAGCAGGAACTTTGATGCCTTTAAACTAACCGGCATTTACCAATGGGTGTTGCCTATTGAAGGTGGTTTTAATTGGTATTATGGTGTTGGGGGTGGATTGGGTAGTGTTAGTTTTGCCGATAGACCAGGCCAAGGCGGCAACGAGCCGTTTGAGCCGGACGGTGGTTTATTTGTATTCGCTGCCGGAGATATAGGGGTTGAATATAACTTTAATATTCCATTATTGCTGTCACTGGATTTTAGACCTGAATTGGGATTAGTAGGCTATAAGAATTTTTCAAATAATTTTAATTTTGATATTGCTTTGGGTATTCGGTACCAGTTTTAAATAAGCGTACAAGAAAATTTAGTTCGGGATACAGCAATGTATTTCGGACTTTTTTTTTAAGGCAGATATACATACATTTGCGGGAAACAGAAAAAAATGAAAAATTTACTTTTGGCAGGACTAGTGCTAATTTTTATTGTAGCGTGCAATTCAAAGCCGGATGGTTATACTATTGAAGCAAATCTTACAGGGGAGGTTGAAGACGGAACAAAGGTTTTTTTAAGAAAAGTGGGCGAAATGAACCAGCCTGTTGATGTTGACAGCACAACCATAACAGAAGGAAAATTTGTTTTTAAAGGGGTTGCTAATCTTCCTGAGATGCATTATATTTTTTTGGATAAAGTTGGAGGATATGCCACGGTAATACTTGAAAATGGCAAGATTAAGTTTGATGCGCAGAAAGATAGTCTTGGGTTGGCAAAAGTAACAGGAACTCTACAAAACGAGATATTTCTGGATTATATGGAACAGTCTCAGGACATCTCAAACCGGGCAATGTCTATAAATAACGATCTTCAAATAGCAAATGCCTCAAGGGATACTGTGGCGATGAGATCTTTGCGCGATGAATTTATAGAATTGCAGGAAGAGTACAAGAATTTTGAAATTAATTACATTAAGAACAACCCTAATGGATTAATTTCTGCCTTACTTTTAGACAGAGCTTTGTCTTCCAAAGCATTACCTGAGAATGAGATTAACGAAATGTATGAAGCCCTATCTCCCGAGATTAAGGAGACAACTGCGGGAAAACTGATACAAGAAAAATTAAATAAAAACAGGAGTACGTCTATAGGGAATAAGGCACCAGAGTTTTCGGGACCTACTCCTACCGGCGATCTCTTAGCACTAAGTGAGGCTACTGGCAAGGTTACCATAATCGATTTTTGGGCTGCCTGGTGTAGACCTTGTCGTGCCGAAAATCCGAATGTTGTAAACGTTTACAACAAATACCACGAAAAAGGATTGAATATTATTGGTGTCTCTTTGGATAAAAATGAAGAAGATTGGCACAAAGCAATTGCAGATGATGGACTAGCTTGGCATCATATTTCTAATTTGGCATATTTTGATGATAAAATTGCAAAGTTATACAACGTGGAGGCAATACCTGCAACCTTTATTTTGGATGAGAGTGGGGTAATTATTGCCAAAGATTTAAGAGGTCCTGCTTTGGAAGAGAAAATTGCAGAACTTCTGCAATAGAAAAGAAAATAAAATCAAAGCCCGATACTTTCCATGGATGTATCGGGCTTTTTTGTGCGTTTAAGTTCTCTTAAAACTTATTTTGTACGTCTCTAAAGTTCCCTTTAATTACGACATCTCCAGATTTTCTAACAGCACCAAATATATTAACTACAGAATCTTCTCCTATAAATTCTATGGTTGCACCATTGTTTAAAACTAAATCTCCGTATACCGTTAGGTTTCCTTCTACCTTTAAGGTGGCTCCTTGATTGATGCTAAAATTCCTTCTGTTATTATTTTTAGCAACTACCAGCGTGCCATTCATTTCAAATAGACCATTACTGTTAATGTTTACAGTATTATTTGTGGTCCATGAACCGCAAAGCAACAAACTTCCATTCACGTTAATGGTATTGAAACTTTTAGACCCCTTGTAAGCCAGAGACTGCCCGGTATTAACATTAAGGTTTGCGCTTCCTTGGTATGTCGCAAGGGTGCTGCATCTGTTTACTAAGCTTTCGCTGGGTTTATTGAGTTTTACAATTTGCAATCCTTTTTTACCGGA
>CAYTDS010000157.1:0-5107 GCA_964436555.1 uncultured Flavobacteriaceae bacterium
CGGAATCTGTTTTTTCCATGGATGGAGATTCTCCGGATTTAAAAGCATTAACTCAGTTTTGTAACTCCAATAACTATAGATTAGTAGTTGATGAGGCCCATGCTTTAGGCGTGTTTGACACAAGTGGTCTAGGGTTAATCCAAGAGCTGGGGTTGCAGAAAAAAGTCTTTGCAAGAATAATTACCTTTGGGAAAGCATTGGGCTGCCATGGCGCTGCAATTTTGGGAAGTAGCCAGTTAAAGACATATTTGATCAATTTTGCCAGAAGCTTTATTTACACAACAGCACTTAGCCCACATACTATTGCCGCTATCTTAGCTGCTTATGAATATTTAGCTGAGGAAGGAAAAAAAGAGGTTGTCCAGCTTAAAAAAAATATTCTGATCTATAAAGAAAGAGCAGCTAAATTAGATCTACAGAAGCATTATATTACCAGTGATTCAGCCATCCAATCCTTAGTTATTTCCGGAAACAAGAAGGTTAAAACTGTTTCTAAAAAACTGGAAGAAAAAGGGTTCGATGTAAAACCCATAGTATCCCCAACCGTTCCTGAGGGGCAGGAGCGACTGCGTTTCTGCATCCACAGTTATAATACCAAAGAGGAACTGGAATTAGTGTTGGAACTTGTAAGAACTTTTATCTAAATCCAATGAAGGAAAAGTTCTTCTTGCTCGGTAGTTTTGAATATGTAGCAGACGTGCAAATTATAAAGGGGAAACTGGAATCCGAGGGTATTCCTGTTTTTCTAAAAGATGAGAACATTTTGAATACAGACCCTTTGATTAGCAATGCAATAGGTGGTGTAAAACTCCAAGTATATACTCGTGATAAGGACAGAGCCCTAACTATTTACAATGAAATTAGAAGTTATGCTATTGATGATAATGGAAATTTATTGAAGTGTCCTAATTGCAAAGCACAAAAAATGGAAACATTTTATTCGAGAAATGGAATTTTTTATAAACTTTTTCCTTTTTTCGAAAAAACCAAATATAGATGCTTAAATTGTGACATGATAACTAAGCCTGATACCTTTTAGAAGATGACACAAATTTTCGTAACCGGAATATCCACTAACGTAGGGAAAACCATTGCAGCCGCAATAATAACGGAAGCATTGAAAGCAGATTACTGGAAACCGGTGCAATCCGGTGATTTAGAAAATTCTGATAGTGATACGGTTGCAAATCTTATTTCAAATAAAAAAACGGTTATTCATAAAAGCAGTTATAGTCTTAAAGCGCCTTTAAGTCCGCATGCAGCAGCTAAATTAGAAGGTATTACGATTGACCCTAATACTATTGAAGAACCTCATACAGAAAATCATTTAGTCATTGAAGGTGCTGGTGGAATTTTAACTCCTTTAAATGAATATGATACCATTTTGGATCTTATCATGCCCAATTATAAGGTAATTGTGGTGTCTGAAAATTATTTGGGAAGCATTAACCATTCGTTATTGACAATTTATTGGCTTCAACAAAGAGGTTATGACGTTGCTGTATTGTTTAATGGTGATGAAAATAAAGACTCGGAAACTCTTATACTTAATAGAACTGGCGCTTCCTTAGTTGGCAGAATAGCAAAAGAAGATCATTTTGATAAGAATCTAATTAAAAAGTACGCAGAACAGTTGAGAGCAACATTACTAGCGCTCTAAACGCTGATAAATTAATGCCCCATCTACAACTTCCAGCGGCTCATAATGATCGGAAAGATATCTGTTAATATAGGCATTTTCCTTAATAAGCTTTTTGTCGAAAATAGCTCGGTTGTTCCTTACTACAATGGTTACTGGCTTTAGATTTTCCAAAATAAATTGAATTTCCTCGAGTCCCGTTTTTCTTGGATTATCATAAAACTGAAACATTTCAGGTTTGCAGATATTGCTTGGATGCGTAGCAGCTTTGGTAGGAGGGACAACTCCCAAAATCCAATACCCAATATGATATTCAGTAAATAATATATTTTTGGTTTCCAAGGAATTGTAGTTAATGTATTGGGGCACCGCAAATCCCTCACCATTAAAAAAAGATCCCTTTTCTATTTTATGTTTACTAATGGCATAGTATTCTAAATAGCTTTCAACAGGTAAAAGAAAGAGTAAAAATAGCCAATGAGATCTCGTTTTTAGCCCTTCCAAAAATCCAAACTGTGATACCACAAGGGCAATAGGAATCAAAATTATGGGGTATAACTGAATTAAATAGTGGCTATTTATCCTTCCTCCTTTAACAAAGGAAAGTAACACCCCAATACTTGCCAATAAAAGTAGTTGAACAGAAGTGTCTTTATAGTTTAAATATTTTGTTCTCCACGCTATGAAAAAAAAAAGAGTTAAAATTATAAATGTGGGTGCCATTTTTAGCCACGGATAACGTCTTGCCCCAGCATAGTCCAGTGGTGCCCGGACCACAGATTTCCACCATAAATCGGCAATTTGTTCAAAATAGTAGGGCAAAAAAGTTAACAGTATTACCAGGAGTATCCCAACTCCATAACCAATAGCATGGCCTAGCCCTTTTAGAAATTCTTTTTTTAGGTAAGCTTCGTAGAAAATAAAAAGCCCTACAAAAAGTATTGCATAGGCCATGTTTAATTTTACCATTACAGCAATTCCCATGAGCAATCCGGCAACTAAATACCAAATAAAATGGTTATACCGAATCAAAACAAATAAGGCAGCCATAAAAAAGGTCATGCAAATATGTTCTGACATTACTCCTTGAACACTGCCAAGCGCACTTTGTAAAAATACACAAGCCACCGCGGACCAAAAAGCTACTTTTTCTGAACTCAGTAGTGCCGTGATTTTATAGGTAAATAATGCCGTAAGTACCACGAGTAATGTTCCAAAGAACCGAATGGCTAAAAAGCTTTTACCAAAAGCAGCTATAATACCTGCAAAAAAAAGAAAAGTTATTGGAGGTTTTACATCCCAGAGCTGGGTGTAGGGCAAAAAACCATCTACCCAGGATTGCCCGATAAGAATAAATGTACTTTCATCCCTGTCTATATAGTCCCTAAAAAAGAATGGAAATCGAATAAAAAGAGCAATTATAAAAATCCATCCAAAGACTCGCCATGCCCTGGGTTGCCCAAATTTAGCAGTCAAAATATTGAATCCCTTTTTAAGCATTACTAGTTTTCCTATAATTTCCCATCTTTGCAACACAGAATTTGCTTGGTAAAATTAATTTAATCTTTATTAAACACTTCAGCTATTGAAAAATATTTCAGAAAGAGATGCTAAGCATATTTGGCATCCTTTGACTCAGCACAAACTTTCACCCAAAATGTTGGGAATAGTGAAGGCAAAAGGGGTGCTATTGGTTGATGACACCGGCAAGAAATATATAGATGCCATTTCTTCTTGGTATACCTGTATGTACGGACATTGCAATCCTTACATTTTAAAACAGGTGTCCAAACAGCTTCAAAAACTAGATCAAGTAGTATTCAGTGGCTTTACTCACGAACCCGCTGTGAAATTATCAGAAGCACTAAAAAAGATTTTACCTCATAATCAGCAAAAATTATTCTTCTCTGACAATGGCTCCACTGCAGTAGAAATCGGTATTAAAATGGCATTGCAATACTATTTCAATAAGGGAGAGCGACGTACCGTTTTATTGGCTTTTGAAAACGGCTTCCATGGCGATACTTTTGGAGCTATGTCGGTTTCCGGGCTTTCTGTTTATAATGGCCCGTTCGAAGACTTCTTTATTACGGTTGAACGCATTCCAACCCCAACAAAAACAAATCTAAAGGAGATTCTGTCATTTTTGGAGACCCGATTGAAAAAACAAGATATCGCCGGTTTTATTTATGAACCTTTGGTACAGGGTGCAGCTGCCATGCAAATGCATGAAGCTTCATACCTAACTCCCGTTTTAGAATTATTACAATCTCAAAGTGTTTTAACCATCGCTGATGAAGTAATGACAGGATTCGGTAAAACCGGAAAACATTTTGCATCAAACCATATCCCCACTAAACCGGATATCATGTGTCTTTCAAAGGCTCTTACGGCGGGTTTAGTCCCCATGGCAATTACCACTTGCACACAGAAAATTTACGATGCTTTTTACAGTGACGATATAACAAAAGGGCTCTTTCACGGACATACGTACACTGCCAATCCTATAGCATGTACCGCAGCCCTAGCTGGATTAAAGTTATTACAAACCAACAAAATAAAGGACAATATTCAACGAATTATAAAGTCGCATCAACAGTTCGATACAGAGATAAAAAACCACCCTAAGGTTGCACGAACTCGTCAAACCGGAACAATCTATGCTTTGGATTTAAACATAGAAATGGAACGTTACGGATCTTTGCGCGACAAGCTCTTTAGGCACTTTATGGATAATGGTGTGTTTCTACGTCCTTTGGGAAATACCATTTATATTTTGGCCCCTTTTATTATAAAACCAAAACAGCTCAATAAAATCTACACGACTATTAAATCTGTCTTAGAAATAATTTAAGGATTGGAATAGTTGTAGTTTACTTTATGTCTTTTACGAATTAAAAAAAGGTCGTACCATAATCTAAAAAAATAGGACAGTTTCACTTTTGAGCCGCCTTTGTCTATCCATTGCTTTACGGGAATCTCATCCATGATTTGTAATGCATTTTCTTTGCCATATTCACATAAAATTCTAGAAAAGAGTTCAACATCAAACAACCATTTGGAAATAAATGGCTCCTGAAAGAGTAGTAATCCAAGCTCTTTTTTAAATACTTTGCAACCGCATTGGGTATCGTATACCTTAATATCCAAAATATTGGAAATTACTGTTGCAATTATTCTCCCGAAGACAAATCTTGAGAATTTTCGCTCTATAACCGAGCCTATTTTAAGAATCCTAGAGGCAAAAACAAACTTCTTTCCATAATCCAATGCAAAAAGGAAAGAATAGCACTCCTCCAAGGATACCGCCAGATCTGCATCCAAATAAGCCAAAACCGGAGCTGTATTTTGATCATAACAATGCAAAACTCCCATGCGTACTGCCGCTGCCTTACCACTATTCACCGGATTAGAAATTACCGTAATCTGGTGTGCAAATTGTTGTTGCAAGGATTGTAACATCTTAAG
>CAYTDS010000158.1:0-5081 GCA_964436555.1 uncultured Flavobacteriaceae bacterium
TCTTCCCCCCAACCACGATTACAATCTCGCCTTTAGGTGGTTTTTCGGTAAAATGTTTTAAGACACCTTCTGCGCTTCCACGTATGGTTTCTTCATACATTTTGCTAAGTTCCCTAGAAACCGAAACCGGACGTTCCGCTCCAAAATAGGTGACAAAATTCGCTAATGTTTTTAGCAGTTTATGAGGTGATTCATAAAAAATTAGTGTCCTGCTTTCTTCTGCCAGCAACTCAAGTCGGGTTTGCCGACCCTTTTTTACTGGTAGAAATCCCTCAAAGACAAACTTATCATTGGGGAGTCCGCTGTTGACTAAAGCTGGAACAAAAGCGGTTGCGCCGGGGAGACAGTCCACTTCAATTTGATGCTCAATGCAGGCACGGGTAATTAAGAATCCGGGATCAGAAATGGCAGGTGTTCCGGCATCAGAAATTAAAGCAATGGTATCTCCGGAGAGCAGGCGTTTTATGATTTTGTCTACCATGCTATGCTCATTATGCATATGGTGACTTTGCATGGGTGTGGAAATGGAATAATGTTGCAATAATTTCCCGCTAGTTCGGGTATCTTCAGCCAAAATAAGAGTAACTTCTTTCAGTACTTTTAAAGCCCTTAAAGTAATGTCTTCCAAATTCCCAATTGGCGTTGGAACAATATATAATTTTCCCATTAGTAATGTAAAAGTCTAAAAATAAGGAGCCGAAAGTTGTAAAACCAACTTTCGGCAACGATTTTAAAAATTATACTTCCGTCTAAGAAAATTTACGCTGAATTAACGCCATAAATCGGGCTTCATAAAGCTCCTTTCCAATCCAATTATTATAATCCGGTTTTACCATATTAACTATAAAAGCCACAGAACGTTCCTCGGAATCAATCGTATTTAGCTGAGACAGTACTCTGTTTAAATCTTCTGCGCTGTCATTAAAAAGGTGTTTAAGAAAAACAAGTCTGTCATTCAAGTCAAGTTTAATATCCTTATTCAATTTGTCATTAAGCGACTTAAATTTAATTTCCTGATTATTTGCGTTGCTGCCCCCTGCGCCTAAAGGCTCCTTTTCCTTTCGTAAAAATTCGGGTTTTGCCAAAAACTCAGCAAATACTTCATCTACCGGAACGTTGCCACGCATTTCGCTTACCATATCTTTAATGGTGTCCATGCCGGGTGTTATGATATCTTCTTCGTGGGGATTGCTTTCCGGAACAGATTTGTTTTCATTAAGGACTGCTGTTGCCATGGTCTCAAATTTAGAAGCGATTGCATTTTTGGAGACGTCAACCTCAACCTCTTTTAAGTTCTGGTCGATGTACTTTAAAATCGCCAACTTTTCATAAAGCCCCTTTGCGGCTTCATAGAGATCAGTAATATCATTTAAATTTCTGGAGGTGATAATATCAGTTGACATCCGCACCAATTCCTCTTTCAACTTTCTTTTCATCTGTTAATATTTATTGTTTTTTTAAGGTCAGATGTAATTAGCATATCCTCATCGGTGATTGAATCGAGTTTACGTTATGCTTATTTCATGTCTATTTTATTTTGTTGACCCCTACAACGGGTTCAATCTAGGTGTTTTGTTCGGGTACATAGAATATTCCAATAATCTTTATTCTATGTTTACTAGTTAATAATGGAATTTATAAAATCAACCTTTTTATTTGACTTTTCTTAAAAGGTGTACTTTCTTTACTAAATTTAGTGTCGTTATATTTAACAACGAAAAACAGTTAACTTTCGTCTAAAATTACAAAATGTTTCTCGAAAATACTGTTAATCATAAAGAACAATTCGGTTGGATAGAAGTTATCTCCGGCTCTATGTTTTCAGGAAAGACGGAAGAATTGATCCGAAGGCTGCGGCGTGCCCAATTTGCAAGGCAGAAAGTAGAAATTTTTAAACCTATTGTAGATACCCGATATGATGAAGATAAGGTAGTCTCTCATGATGCTAATGAAATACGATCCACAGCGGTTCCTGCTGCTGCCAATATTCGACTTTTAGCTGATGGGTGTGATGTGGTCGGTATTGATGAAGCTCAATTTTTTGATGATGAAATTGTCTCCGTCTGCAATGATTTGGCCAATAAGGGAGTCCGTGTAGTTGTAGCAGGTCTGGACATGGATTTTAAAGGAAACCCTTTTGGACCAATGCCTGCACTTATGGCTACTGCCGAATATGTAACTAAGGTACATGCCGTCTGTACAAGAACCGGCAATCTGGCCAACTATAGCTTTAGAAAATCAAATAATGATAAATTAGTTCTTCTCGGTGAAACCGAAGCTTATGAGCCGCTTAGCAGGGCGGCCTTCTTTAAAGCGATGCTTCGGGAGAAAATAAGTCAAATTCAAGTAATTTCAGAAGAAGTGCCATCCCAAAAAAAGAAAACTAATGGCTAAAGCCACTGAGACCGTTTTAGAAATTGATCTTAATGCACTGGAACATAATTATCATTTTTTAAGATCCAGAATACAACCCGAAACTAAGTTTTTGGGGGTAGTAAAAGCATTCGCCTATGGCAGTGATGCTATAAAAATTGCCAAAAAATTAGAATATCTGGGAGCAGACTATCTGGCTGTAGCGTATGCGCAGGAAGGAGTCGATTTAAGAAATGGCGGAATACAATTACCCATTTTGGTGTTGCATCCTCAAGAAGCGAATTTTGATAGCATCATAGCCTATAACTTAGAGCCCAGCCTTTATTCCATAAAGCTTTTAAAAAGTTTTTTGGTGAAGGTTAGACAACAAAATAAGATGGGGTATCCCATCCATCTAAAATTTAACACCGGTTTAAATCGGTTGGGATTCAGTGAAAAAGATATTCCCGAACTATTGGAAATAATAAAAGACAGCCATGAACTCAAAATCGTAGCCCTACTTTCTCATTTGGCTGCAACAGAGGATTTGCAGGAAAGAAAATTTACAGAGCAGCAAATAGAACGTTTTAAATTGATGATGAAATTGATTGAAAAGCACCTTAACTATTTTCCAATGAAACACATACTCAATACCTCAGGAATTCTTAACTATCCCGAGGCGCAATTTGATATGGTCAGAAGTGGAATAGGCTTATACGGTTACGGAAATGAAGCAACTATAGATAAGGAACTTAAGCAAGTGGCGACTTTAAAAACCATAATTGCTCAAATTCATACGCTAGCCCCTAACGAGACTGTTGGATACAACAGGGCTTATAAATCTACTACTAAAAGAATTACTGCCACCTTACCGCTTGGACATGCAGATGGGATAGGACGACAGTATGGAAATGGAAAGGCCTTTGTATCTATTCATGGTCAACGAGCACCCATAATTGGTAATGTTTGTATGGATATGATTATGGTAGATATTACCAATGTAGATTGTAAAGAGGGTGATGAAGTTAGTATCTTTGGAGCCAACCCCGGTGCTGAGGAATTTGCATCTTTTGCCGGTACCATATCCTATGAACTGTTAACCGGGATTTCGCAACGCGTAAAGCGTGTTATTATTGACATCTAAAAATGGGGTTCAGAAATGAATGAAATCCATTTTTTTAGTACATTGCAGTCAAATAAATAACCATTTAAAACCAGCAAACATGTTAAAAGAGTTTAAGAATTTCATTATGACCGGCAACGTAATTGAATTTGCCGTTGCCGTTATCATGGCAGGTGCCGTGGGGGGCGTAGTTAATGGATTTGTTTCCGATATTATGATGCCAATTGTCGGAACACTAACCGGAGGTACAGACTTCTCGAACCTTAAAATTATACTAAGTGAAGCCTCAGGAGTGGTGGGGGCAGCAGATTATGTTGCGGAAAATGCTATCCGCTATGGTGCATGGATTAATACTCTCGTGAATTTGGTAATCGTGGGATTTGTAATGTTCCTGATAATAAAATCCTATAATAAAATAAAACCCGCCCCGGCACCACCGGCTCCGGCAGGACCTACTCAGGAAGAATTACTTGCAGAGATTCGCGATTTATTGAAAAAAAAGTAACTATTTCAGGTTATTTTTTGTGGAGTCATCCATTAAATTTAACTGCCGCTACACTACAATTCATAACTAAAGCCGTCAAAAAGAATTCTTTTTGACGGTTCTTTTTTATCCTGTAGCTTATCCTTATAACATATTTGTTATGATTATAACATTTTGTTATATTTTAATTATTCTTTCAAAATCAATTTGTACAGAAGGACGTATTCTGTACATTTGCCATCTCATTTTCGCAATAGTATTTATAATGGAATTAATCGCTTCCGAATATCAAGGTAAGCACATAAAAAAGGTATAACAACATATGAAAGTAGCAGTAGTTGGTGCCACCGGGATGGTTGGCGAGGTGATGTTAAAAGTATTGGCAGAGCGCAATTTTCCAATAACAGAATTGGTATTGGTCGCTTCAGAACGTTCTGCCGGCAAAATTGTAACTTATCAGGGAAAGGATTATACTGTTATCGGGCTTACCGACGCGGTAGCAGCCAAACCGGATTTGGCAATATTCTCAGCTGGTGGAGATACCTCCTTAGAATGGGCGCCTAAGTTCGCTGCTGCAGGCACTACTGTAGTGGATAACTCTTCTGCATGGAGAATGGATCCTTCAAAAAAACTAATTGTCCCGGAAATTAATGCCGGGGAGTTAACAGCGGATGATAAAATTATTGCAAACCCAAATTGTTCTACCATACAATTGGTCATGGTCTTAAATCCCTTACATCTTAAGTATAAGATGAAAAGGGTGGTAGTATCTACCTATCAATCGGTCTCGGGAACCGGACTTAAAGCGGTAAAACAATTAGAAAATGAAATGGCAGGAGTTCAAGGCGAAATGGCCTATCCCTATCCTATCAATAGAAACGCATTGCCTCATTGCGATGTCTTTCTAGAGAATGGCTACACCAAAGAAGAAATGAAATTAGCACGAGAGCCACAAAAAATATTAAACGACAGAACGTTTTCTGTTACGGCTACAGCGGTTAGAATTCCAACTTCAGGAGGACACTCTGAAGCAGTCAATGTAGAATTTGAAAATGATTTTGAACTTGCCGAAATACGGAAAATTCTTAGTGAAACCCCCGGAGTTGTGGTTCAAGACAATAC
>CAYTDS010000159.1:0-3293 GCA_964436555.1 uncultured Flavobacteriaceae bacterium
ACAATTCCCTCTTCATTTACTCCGACAGATTTCATCCAAAAAGTCTGCCCCGCTCCTGAGGCTATAGTGTCTTGAATTGCTTTCTGAATAAGGTGCCCATCTTCACAAGTAAAAGTGATTTTACCCGTTGCCTTTTTTGAGAAATTGGCATTATTATTTGCCACAAGCATAGATATTTTTTTACCACTTTTTTCAATTTGATCAATTACCATTGCACCAGTACTCAATTCAGCAGCCATACCTTGGACAGCCCAGAACATACTTTTAAAAGGATTTTGATTGCGCCAGGAATGGCGAACTGTAACAATAGTACGCTGTTCATCTATATACCGCAAACGCACGCCGCACCACCATGCAGAGGGTAATTTAAAAAAGGTAAATGTATTGAACTTACTAACGGAAAGGCTCATAAATTGTATTTTATTTCTCTAAATGTATCGAAAATAGTTGAATTAATAAATGTTAATTTTTTGTTAATATTTAGTACTATGTTTTGCAAAATACCTTTTTTAGGATATATATTTGCATAAGAAACTAATATGCCAAGCCATGACAGAAACACAGACAATCACAAAACACGAAAAAAATCTATCCGCCTTTATTCATGCGTCTACATTTTCGAAGTATTTTATTCCAATGGGTAACTTTATATTACCATTAATACTGTGGACGGCCAATAGAAAGGAAAAGTCCTTTGTAGACTACAACGGAAAGCAAGCACTTAATTTTCAGATTAGCCTATTTTTGTACTCGGTACTTCTTGGTGCTGTAAGTATCCCGTTTTTTATTAGTGCCTTGCCTATGTTTTTTGAAGGCGGTCATTTTAATTTTTCAAACGTATTTAGTCATAATGACTTTAATTTCAATTTCGGAAGAAATGGTTTTCCTTTTACTCCCTTCCTTTGGCCCTTAGGAATAAGTGGATTATTGTTTACGGCCTTAGCGATTATCAATTTTGTGTACACCATCCTGGCTACAATTCGAACAAGCGAAGGACAGCAATTTAAATATCCTATCACAATTAATTTTATTAAGTAAACGCAACAGGAGTTTTTCATCAATCAATCAATCAATCATCAAAAAACGAACAGTTAAATTAATCGAATGAAACCATTATGAACATAGAAAACACAAAAGCGCAGATGCGAAAAGGGGTTTTGGAGTTTTGTATTCTATCCGTTTTAAACGGAGAAGACAAGTACGCTTCCGAAATATTAGACACCCTTAAAGACGCAAAGATGCTTGTGGTAGAAGGAACTATTTATCCACTGCTGACAAGGCTTAAAAATGACGGACTACTTAACTACCGATGGGAAGAATCTACCTCTGGTCCCCCACGTAAATATTATACTTTAACGGAAACCGGGAAGTTGTTTCTTAAAGAACTCAACACCACCTGGGACGAACTAAGAAATGCAGTAAATCTGGTAACCAAAAATAAAAGCAACTAACCATGAATAAAACAGTAAATATAAATTTAGCTAACATATTCTTTCACATAGACGAGACCGCTTATAATAAGTTGGGTCGTTATCTGGAGGCCATTAAACGATCGTTCTCCAATACCAAAGGACGTGAAGAAATCATTGCCGATATTGAGGCAAGGATTGCCGAGCTTTTTCAGGAAAAAATGATAAATGACCGGCAGGTTATTACTCAAAAAGAAGTTGACGAAGTTATTGAGATTATGGGGCAACCTGAAGATTATCGAATCGACGAGGAAATTTTTGATGATGAACCAAAAACAGCTGCTGCACCCAACCGTGTAAAAAAACTATATCGGGATATCGACTCCAAGTATATTGGTGGTGTTTGTTCCGGACTGGAACACTATCTGGGATTTGATGCGTTATGGATACGTCTTATTTTTATATTCCTCGCACTTTCTACCGGTTTTGGTTTTATAGCCTACATCCTTTTATGGATTTTGGTTCCGGAGGCTGCAACTACTTCGCAAAAACTAGATATGCGTGGCGAACCTGTTAACATAAGTAACATTGAACGTAAGGTAAAAGAAGGCTTTGATGATGTTGCACATAAGGTTAAAAATGCTGATTACGAAAAAATGGGTAACAAGGTAAAAAGCAGCAGCCAAACTTTTTTTGATGCCGTTGGCGACCTTATTATGTTCTTCTTTAAAGTGATTGGTAAGTTCATTGGTGTTATTTTAATTATCACCGGTGCATCCGGTCTGGTAGGTCTTTTTGTTGGATTTTTTACCGTCGGAATACTAGATCTTATACATATTCCCGGGGTTGATTTTTACCGAATGGTGAACACTACGGACGCCCCTATCTGGTTAGTATCCTTATTGGCCTTTTTTGCAGTCGGAATTCCATTTTTCTTTTTGATGTATCTGGGACTAAAAATTTTGGTAAACAACTTAAAGTCTATTGGTAATATTGCCAAGTTTTCGCTACTTGGGCTTTGGTTGCTCTCAGTAATTGGACTTATAATATTGGGAATTAAACAGGCATCTGCGTATGCTTATACTGGTAGCACAGCCACTACAGAAGAATTGATTGTTGAAAATAGTAAGGACACTTTGTTCATTAAGATGAAGACAAGTGATTTATTCGAAAATCAACAAAATGTAGGTATTCATGGAATGACGCTTACCTATGACGAAAATGATCAGGAGCTTTTGTTTAGAGATAACATTCTTTTTGATCTTAAGAAGGCTGATGATTCCTTGGCTCAAATTCGAATTAGAAAGGATGCAGATGGTAGTTCGCAAAAAGAGGCAAAGGAGAAGTCGGCCAAAATCAACTACGGTTATCAGGTGGAAGGAAATACTATTTTCCTAAATAATTTTTTAACCACAGCTGCGGAAAACAAAATGAGAAATCAGGAGATTAGGGCAACCTTATTTCTCCCGGAGGGTACGTTAATTAAGTTTGATTCCTCTGCAAAGAAACATATTGGCAGAGGTACCTCTAATGATAAAAATCTTTATCGGAGAGATATCGCCAATTACATATGGCAAATGGGTAGTGATGGGGAATTAAAATGTCAAAACTGTCCGGAGAAAATTTCAGATGAAGATGGTGAAGGGCGATTCATAATCAATGAAAAGGGCATAGATATTAATCTGAATAAAGATAATTCATCTGTAAAAATGAAGATTAATGAAGACGGTGTTCAAATAAAAACACAAGACAAAAATTAAAACAAAGACAATTCAACCTTAGATTTCTACAGTTCAGTACAAAAAATAATAAAACATCAATCAGAAATAGGAATTTTAATCAACTAAAAACTAGAATCATGACAACATTAGTAAAAATTACCCT
>CAYTDS010000159.1:3393-5073 GCA_964436555.1 uncultured Flavobacteriaceae bacterium
TTACGCATTCATGCTATTAAAAATATTGGACGTGCCACTAAGAAAGTATATGTTTCTATGCCTGAAATCACAGGCTTGGAGGCTTCGAGCGGTGCAGATCTTACTACACAAAATTCTATTTCCTCGGAGCGTATAAAACTAGACGGCAGTAGTGGAGCAATGCTTAAAGTTGACATTACTGCAAATGATATAGAAGTAGATGCCAGTAGTGGGGCCAATATAAAACTATCCGGTGATGCTGAATTGTTACAGGTTAGCGCAAGTAGCGGTGGTGCCATTAGGGCCACAGACTTAAGCGTCAAAACATGTTATGCCGATGCTAGTAGTGGTGCAGATATCAATATAAATGTCTCAGAATCATTAACTGCAGAAGCCAGTAGTGGTGGAAATGTTTCTTACACCGGTGACGCCAATGTTCAAAAGAAAAATTCTGTTTCTGGAAGTATAAGCAAAAATTAAGAAAAAATAGCACTACTTTCCATAGCAATTACCTTGACAAAACCTGCAAAATTTTGCAGGTTTTGATTTTTTCAAACTTATGGTTTATCTATATTAGTGTAAAATATTTACCATGCAAATTCGACTTAATAAATATATTCTACCCCTTAAACATACCTTTAGTATTTCCAGAGAGTCGTACGATTTTCAAGACTCCATGATAGTATCTCTTTCTTTAAATGATAAGACAGGTTACGGTGAGGCCACCTCCAACCCCTACTACGGAATAACTTATGAAAGTATGGAAAAGGAGATTGAGGCTATAAAAACTGAAATAGAGCCCTTTGATTTTACCACTCCTGAAATGTTCCATGCTTTTTTAGTTTCAAAAGGGTTAAGTAATTTTGCAATTTGCGCTTTAGATCTGGCAGCCCATGACCTTTACGGAAAACTATTGAATAAACCCTTGTATGAAATTTGGGGTACCACCACCAAAAACTATCCCATTACCAACTATACCATTGGCATAGATACTATCGATAAAATGGTATACAAGATGCAGGAAATGCCATGGCCTATTTATAAGATTAAGTTAGGTACGGCAGATGATGTCGCCATTGTTAAAGAATTACGAGCACATACCAATGCCATTTTTAGGGTAGATGCCAACTGCGCCTGGACACCAAAAGAGACTATCTTAAATGCTCCTCTTTTAAAAGCGCTAGGTGTAGAATTTATTGAACAACCTCTAAAAGCAGATGATTGGAAGGGTATGGAAATGGTAATGCACAATAGTGTTCTCCCTATTATGGCAGATGAAAGTTGTATTGTTGAGAGTGATGTGGAAAAATGTGGGCTTCATTTCAGTGGAATAAATATTAAATTGACTAAATGTGGTGGATTAACACCGGCATTACGCATGATAAAAAAAGGGAAGGAACTGGGATTGAAAATAATGGTAGGCTGCATGACAGAATCTACGGTAGGTATATCCGCCATTGCACAACTATTACCTCAATTAGATTATGTAGACATGGACGGAGCACTACTTTTGAGGGAAGACATTGCTGATGGTGTACGAATTGAGGAGTATGGCAAAGTTGTTTTCCCTGTATTACCGGGCAGCGGAATTACTTTGCGATAATGGTACACTATATAGATTCATTTCCCGGACGTGAAATAACCATAAATGATACAAAATATCTTTATTTCGGAGGAACATCCTATTTAGGGGTACAGACA
>CAYTDS010000160.1:0-5012 GCA_964436555.1 uncultured Flavobacteriaceae bacterium
GGGGAAAATATCTGTACCGGACCTCCAGGAACCAGCTTTGCCTGGTTTAACCCGTCATTGCCCCCCCAGGGGTCGTTTACATCGATACCATTATATCCAGGAGTATTGGGATCATTTATCCCATTGGCATTGGGTCTGGTAGGGTCATCCAAGGTAGGAAGATCATAAATGTAGCTTCTGCCATTATCGTTTAAAATGGGCAACTGGTTAATCTGTGTAAGGTTAACAGATAACACCGCAGCTGCTAGGGCATATTCCGTAATCAACGCAAAATTGCCCGATGGTGCTCCCGCATTGGTAAACCCCCCGGAGGCAACTATCAAATATTCCGTACCGTTAATGGTGGCAAACTCCAAGCCGTTTGTCGCATGATTCTCCTCTGATCGTGGAAGTCCACGAACAATATCTACGACCTGCCAGGTGCTTCCGTTCCATGTCATTCGGGTGATTACCCCGGAATTGGTATCCAAACCAACATCTTTTGTATCCGTACCCGTTCCTCCCCCTATTCTTATATCACTTGAGGTAACATACACTATAGGGTTTGCCGCGGTACCGGTCACTGTAAGACCGGTAACCTGGCGTCGATTATTAAATGCCGCAGGTGCAGGTGTCCCATTATCATTGTGGTTGGGAATGGTGGCAGCTCCTGTAAGATTCTCAACCGCTGTTACTACGTAACTCGTAGGACCATCGCGCTGTATGGTTAATGCTTTTATAACACCACTGGAGGCTGATGTCCCTGAGTAATCAGATACATATAAACGTCCGTCGGGGCCAAACTCCATCGCCGTAGCGCCATTGATGGTTGTTAGACCACCCAAGTTTAAGGTGCTTTGTGAAAAATTAATCTGGGCAGATAGGGTGTTACTTGTTAAAATTCCTAAGAATAGCAGGGTTACGAATACATATCCGAAAGATCCATTATTGGGGTAATTTCTTTTCATAGTGAGGTACTAATAAAAAGCTTTTTTTTTGAAAATTGATGTATTAAAATACAACGGTCAAAAATATTACAAAACCGTGCTAAAGTTTTGTTTTGTCATCAATTATTCGTTTAAACTATGGCAAATATCGTTCAAGTACTTAATCGACAAAATACCATTTTCATCGACAAAATGCATAATGTTTAATTTTGATATTTTAATTTAAAATTAGTATTGAATTACAAGTGCATTGAAGTGTACTATTTTAAGAGAAGAAGCCGAAACTTCAAACGACAAACCATATGCCTTTAATAATAAGTACTTTAGGGATAGTCGAAAGCAAATAATTTCTTTAAAAGCCGTTTTAGAGCGGCAAGCAATTCGATTTAATGATAATGCAGTGGCTATGTTAAGCTATAGTTTCCACCATTTTTTTATGGTCTTCCCGTAACCATAGCCATATTTACCACCATAACCAAGATTGGAAGTAACTACATCATTTACTACAAATGCCAATCCTTTTATTTTCCCTTCTTCCTGCAACTTTAAAGGAAACTCAATTGCTTTTTTCTCTGTAATACCGGCTCTAGTTACATAGATTAAATGATCTGCGTATTCGCTAATCAACAATGTATCTGAGACAACTAACATCGGTGCAGTATCTACAATAACATAATCGTACATTTCAGAAACTTCCTTAACTAGTTTTTTAAGACGATTACTCATCAACAATTCAGCAGGGTTAGGCGGTATCCTCCCGGAATAAATAACATCTATGGTGTTGCGATGAACTAACATGGGGTTGATAATATCTCTGGTTTCAATGGTTTCGTCATACAAGTACTCCGTAAGCCCCATATCTTTATTTCTAGAACTTCTGGACATTTTATCAATCTGGTCTCCCATAAAAAAACTGTATAGTTTTGGATTTCTTATATCCGCTCCTAACAGTACAACTTTCTTACCTGTACTAGATAAAACCAATGCCAAATTGGTAGATAAAAACGTTTTTCCCTCACCAGGCACGCTTGAGGTTACATAAACTACATTATTCTTTCTATCCCCTATATTGGTAACCTTAGTTTTTATTAGGTAGTCAAGATTAGTTCTAATGATTCTTAGTGATTCTGCCAAAACAGAACGATCTTCACTTACCAACATTTTATCTTCCTTTTTTGAAAGCCGTGGAAGTTCTCCCAAAACGGGAATATTCCTAGTTAGTTTCTCCAAGGTATGCATATTATGTACTTTATTATCTAATAAAGTTTTCGCATAAATTATGGAAAAGGGTACAAAAAAGCCTAAAATTAAAGAAGTTAGAAAAACTAAACTCTTTTTAGGCGAAACCGGGAACTCCATGGCGTTATAGGCATAATCTATAACCTTAGATTTGGGGGAGGTTGATGCCACCGCAATTTGAGCCTCTTCCCGCTTCTGTAATAAATAAAGATAAAGTTGTTCTGTAGTTTCTTGTTTTCTGGTAATATCACGTAAACCCCTCTCGTTACGTGGGGCAGAATAGATTTTTGAATTTATTATAGCTTGTTGTCCACTTAGGTTATTTACCTGTAATTCCAAATTATTAACCGCGCTGTTTAAACTGGACTCCATACTCCGCTTAATCCCTGTTATTTGTTGATCTAAATTTACAATTACCGGGTTTTTTTCATTAGAACTTTCCAACAAGCGCTTTCTTTCCAAAACAAGTTCATTGTATTTAGAGGTGGCATTGGCAATTGTTGCGTCTGCAAGGCCAATGTTGGATGGTAACACATCAAAACCTTCTTGTTGTTCTACAATATCCTTCATTGAGGAAGCTATATTGTATTGAGTTCGTATATTGGCAAGGTTTTGTTGATTGCTGGCACCTACGTTCAAATTAATATTGGCTTCAGATGCTATATCTGTCAATCCCCTACCCGACTTAAAATCTTCGGCCGTTTGATCTACCGAAGATAAACTTGATGAAATATCATTGATACGATCATTAATAAAATTAGATGTCCGGTCGGCTATGATTTGTTTGTCTTCAATTGCCTTCCTATTATAGGTATTTATTAAAGTATTTATAATGTCTCTAGATCTTTCCTTAATAGGGTCCTGAAGTGCAATGTATAAGATATTTGAAGTCGGGCTGCCTGCGCTTACACCAACTAAATTTCTGTAGTATTGCGCAATAAGCGGCACAGGTTGAATCACTACTTTAAGTTTCTTATTTAGGTAATCTTCAAAACTTATTAAATTAGGCGTAATTACAATGTTTCCAACGGGCGAAGGAATACTTTTTCCAAAGGCATAGACCTTCTCGGGCATATCTTCTGCTTCTGCATAGCCAAAAGTTGTGGAAGAACTTAAGGAAATAAAAAACTCCAAAGAAGCCCTGTTAATAATAGAGTCGTGAGCAATAAGATTAATTTTAATCGGCGGATTAGAATACAGTTCCGTATCCCTTATACTTCCCCGAACATGAATTTGGGAATTAAGTCCCAGCTCTTTTACCACATCGATAAAGTTAGATCTCGACTTAATCAATTCTATTTCATCTTCCACTCCTGCATTACCTCCTCCGGAAAAAACATTGAGTTCTTTGAACAAATCCAAACCGGGTCCTGCAGCCTGATCCGCGACAATCTGAATCTTAGCCTCCGCCATATACTCAGGGATAGCATATCTTAAGTACAAAAATGCCAGTGCAACAAAGATGAGTACAGAAAACAAAAACCATTTCCTGTGTTTTGTATACCGGCTAATGGTCTCATTCAAATCAAAACTCTGCCCGTCCGGGCTATTATTGGTAGTATTCATTTAAAATGTTTATGAAACGTAAATAATAACTAAAGCCTAACGTCTGGTTATCAAAATTACGGTAGAAGTAATTAAAACGGATGCAATGCTTACCATAATAGAGGCTCTTGCGTCTAACGTTGAGGTTTTTATGGCAGAATTATTAGGTTCAACATATACAACATCATTCTGGGTTAGATAATACACCGGAGAACTAAGTGCCTCTTTTTTTGTTAAATCTATTCTTGTATACACTTTTGTTCCATCAAAATCCCTGATGACCATAACATTCTCTCTCCTCCCTTTAATGGTTAAGTCTCCTGCAAAGCCTAAGGCTTCTAAAATGGTAATCCGTTCCGCCACCACCGGAAAAGTACCCGGACTGCGCACTTCTCCAAGCACAGTAACCTTGTAATTTCTCAAACGTATATTGATAATGGGGTCTTTCAGGTAATCGGATAAGCGCTCACGAAGTAATATACGAACTTCTTCGGGAGACAAACCGGCAATTTTAAGCTTACCTATCACTGGAAAATCAATTTCCCCTGCCTGGTCTATTAAATAACTCATCTGCTCCGGTCGCATCCCTCCTCCTTCCATAATTCCACCTTGAATGAGGTTAAAAGGAGCACTTGCAACATTGTCCAGAGTAGATACATGAATGCTTACCAAATCATCTACCTTAAACTTTGGGGTAAAGCTGTTTTTATCCACCAGAGTTTCAAAATTACCGGAGTTTTGAAAATATACTACTTCCTTTCTTGTGGCACAAGATGTTATGAGCAGTATACTAAAAATCCCTGTTATAAACGTTGATACAAAATTGTTTTGATTTTTGAACATGGTACTAGTGAATTAGAAAGTAAAAGTAAACTAAAAATTAGAACTGGTAATTTTAGATTTTGCTATTTCTGCAATAATTATCTTTTCTCTTTTCTCTGTCAAAGGAGTATCTAATTTACAGAAGTCAGAATTATTAGAGACATACTCCGGTACAATTTCTTTCATTAAACGCACGGTATCCCCATTAAAGAACATATTGGATACGCAGAGTTCATCTACCTGAGATCGCACCTTAATATAATCTAACTCCCTTACTTTACTGATCATTATTTTCTTATTGTAGGTGGGAAGTGTATTTTCTCCATTGGCTAAAAGCTCTTCATATAGTTTTTCTCCTGGCCGTAACCCGGTAACCTTAATATCAATATCTTCGGGATATCGCAATCCGGAGAGTTTAATCATATTCTTAGCCAAATCAAAGATTTTTACGGACTCGCCCATATCAAAGATAAAGATTTC
>CAYTDS010000161.1:0-1847 GCA_964436555.1 uncultured Flavobacteriaceae bacterium
ACAGTGCAGAGGCCGTCGTGTTATCATTTTCAGACAGGTTAACAATTTCTTATTTAAAAAAGGAAAATTCAGGCCCGGGCGATTCCAGAAACTATGGAATGAAGCGCGCAAAGGGCAGCTATTTTATCATTTTAGATTCTGATTGCATTCTACCTCCAACCTATTTGGCGACCGTAGCTTTATCCTTGCAGGAAGATTATGTAGATTGTTTTGGCGGTCCCGATATAGCTCATCCTTCGTTTACCGCCGTCCAAAAAGCGATAAATTTTGCAATGACCTCCTTTTTAACCACTGGGGGTATACGAGGCAAAAAATCATCTGTAACTAAATTTCAACCCAGAAGTTTTAATATGGGGATTTCCAAAAATGCATTTTTAAAAACTGGAGGATTTGGTAATATTCATCCCGGTGAAGACCCGGATTTGACCTTGCGAATATGGCAGGCAGGATATGCTACAAAGTTGCTTTCAAATGCTGCGGTATATCATAAACGCCGTATAAACTGGAGTAAATTTTATACTCAGGTAAATAAATTTGGTATGGTACGCCCTATCTTAAATAAATGGCATCCCGGAAGTGGAAAAATAACATATTGGTTTCCAACCATATTTAGTTTGGGCTTTATTTTAGCCATTGTACTTTTGGTATGGGATAAACCTTTTTTCATTTGGATCTATTGTAGCTACTTTATTTTAGTTCTTTTGGTTTCATTTATAGAGAACAAGAATTTTATAGTCGGGCTGTATTCAGTTTTTGCAGTGTGTATTCAGTTTTTAGGTTACGGTTATGGTTTTTTAAAATCATCAATAAAAATTAATTGGAGTAAAAAATCACCCCAAGAGTTATTCCCAAAATTATTTTTTAAACCTCAATCAATAGTGTGATTAGTAAAATTAAAAACGGTTCTTCCAGACGGAAATTGAAAATTTTTCTGCTGCTCTTAACATGCGCTACACTTGCATTGTTTATAAGTAAGTTATCAGAATCCTACAGCGCTACACTAACATTTAAACTAGTGTTTGTAAATATTCCTAAAAACCTGTTACTGTTAAGTGCATCAAAGAATACTGCTTCAATTAAATTAGAAGGGAATGGTTTTCTATTTCTTCGATCTAACTTTAAAAAGAACCAGCTTACAGTAAATCTGGGTGAGATTAAAAAAGTAGAAAACAGCTATCTATTAACAGCATCTGATTTCAAAAAACAAGTAGAAGAGCAATTACAAAAACCCGCAGTTCTTCTGGAAATGGATGGTGATCCTCTCTATTTCACGGTAGATAGCATTTATTCCAAAAAGGTTTCTGTGATTCCAAGAATAGATATTTCTATGGCACAAAATTTTCTTTTGGATGGAAAGCTGAAAGTAGAACCAAAAGAAATTATAGTTACCGGCCCAAAAAACGAGATAGATACACTGAATCATATTTACACCGAAACCAAAAACTTTTCAAATTTATCGGACAACTTCCAATCGAGACTGGCACTTAGAAATCCGACTAATCTTAAAAATACCAGTTTTTCCGGAGATTTTATACTTTTATCAGGGAGGGTGTCCAAATTCTCAGAAGTGCTTATAAAAATACCCGTAGAGGTCATTAATGTTCCTAAGGGTATGGAAATACGGACCTTTCCAGAGGAGGTTTCCATTTTGTGCAAGGCTAAACTAGAGCACCTTAAAGATTTAAGCAGGTCAGATTTTAGGCTAATAGCAGATTATACTACTGCCAGCAACCAATCTGAAATAGGGCTCTTGTTAGAATTGGTTAAAAGTCCTGATTCCTTAATCAATGCCACTTTAATGGAAAATGAAGTAGAGTACATTTTAAAACGAAATTGATGATTGTTGG
>CAYTDS010000161.1:1947-4984 GCA_964436555.1 uncultured Flavobacteriaceae bacterium
ACTTTAATGGAAAATGAAGTAGAGTACATTTTAAAACGAAATTGATGATTGTTGGCTTAACAGGTGGTATTGGTAGCGGAAAAACAACAGTAGCAAAACTGTTTGCTAATCTGGGTGTTCCAGTTTATAATTCAGACATAGAAGCCAAAAAATTGATGCAGAAATCTGTCGTAATTCGAAAAAGGATTACCCGGCTTTTTGGCGAAGAATCATATCATCATGAAAATCTGAATACTCAATTCATTGCACAAAAAGTATTTGGGGATAAGGAAGCCCTTAAAAAGTTAAATGACATTGTTCATCCTGCCGTTCGTCGGCATTTTTCCCATTGGGCTAAAAGACAAAAATATAACTATGTAATTCAGGAAAGTGCACTCATTTTTGAGAGTGGTATTCAGGAAAAATATGATAAAATTATTCTTGTAGTAGCACCTGTCGAAATTAGAATAAACAGACTTCAGGAGCGAGACAACACTACTAGAAAACAACTGCTGCAGCGAATAGAAAATCAATTACCGGATTCAGAAAAAAAAGGTCTTGCAGATTTTATTATTGAAAATATTGAAATAGAAAAGACAAAGTTAAAAGTTTCCAAAATTCACACCCAACTGTTAGCATTTACAAAGGCTCCTACGTAATACTGTATTTTTGTTAAGGTTTGGTTAAACCTGCAATCCGCTAAATGTTAAATTTCTAATTTTAACAAAAATATGAATAAGAGGTTATTTGTCCTTCTAGTCGTTTTAATGAGCCTTTCCCTAATTGGGATTATCTTCGTTCAAGGATATTGGATAAAAAAATCGGTTGAAGATAAAGAAGAACAATTTTCTAATACTGTTAACCAAATTCTAAACACAGTCTCTGAGAAGATTGAGAACAGGGAGATAAGAGATTATGTAGATGGCTATCTAAAATTAAAAGATAGCATTGGCGAGCCAAAAAGTTCTCATTTTAGAAATTTTTTCTTTTTGGATAGAGATATAAATTCAAACGAAATACTCCTTTATTCTCATGGTATTTTGGAAGAGGACTATAATATGGCCTCTACGTTCTTTGATAATGGTATAAGTACAGATTCAACCTCAGTAAAAGGTTTTACAAGCCGACGAACCACCACAATTTTTAAAGAAGACTATGGTTTGGATGGAAAACAGTACAGATTAAACCCCGTTCAGAAATTAGAGAAAATAGGAGGTCTCTCGTCTATAGACAAAGCCGTTTTTGATGATGTTTTTAGAGAGAATGCTAAAACGGTATCTATTCACAAAAGGGTATCGAGACAAGAGATAGAATTACTATTGGACAACGAATTAAAAAACCGGGGAATTAACATTGGTTTTGAATATGGGATATATAGCGGAGGGTTGCCCACTAAAGTTAAATCTCCCAAGTTTAAGTTTGCAAAATCAATGCTGTACAGAGCACCGATTTTTAAAGACAGTGAAGGAAACAGTAATTTTTCACTATTGATTTCTTTTCCGGAGAAGAAAAAGTTTTTATTAAAATCGATTATGGGAATGGCAATATTATCCCTATTGTTTACCCTAATTATCCTAGTTGCCTATGCAGGTGCTATTTACCAATTAATACGGCAAAAGCAGATTTCTGAAATAAAATCGGATTTCATAAATAATATGACTCACGAGTTTAAAACGCCAATTGCAACCATAAACCTTGCTATTGAAGCTATAAGAAATCCGAAAATAATTGATGATAAGGAAAAAGTACTTCGCTACTTGCAAATGATAAAAGATGAAAACAAAAGAATGCATGCGCAGGTAGAGAACGTTTTAAGAATATCTAAATTAGAAAAAAATCAATTAGATATCAGCAAGGACAGGGTTAATGCACATGATATTATAAAAGATGCTATAGCTCATGTGGAGCTGATAGTAGCGGACAGTGGGGGATATATTCATACGCATCTGCATGCGGAAAGAGCCGATGTTTTAGCAAGTGATATGCATTTTACAAATGTGATTGTAAATATATTGGACAATGCAATTAAATATTCTCCAAATGCGCCGAAAATTGATGTTTATACAGAGCTTGTCAAAAATTATATTGTTATAAAAATAAAAGATCAGGGAGCGGGAATGAGCAAGGCCGTGTTAAAACGGGTATTTGAGCAATTCTACAGAGAGCACACCGGAGACGTTCACAATGTTAAAGGACATGGTCTTGGATTGGCTTACGTAAAAAAAATAATTGAAGATCATCAAGGTGATGTCTATGCGGAGAGTGAAAAAGGTAAAGGAAGCACTTTCTATATAAAACTGCCTTTAATATAATTAATATGGAAACAGTAAATAAAAAAATTCTTTTAGTTGAAGATGACCCCAATTTTGGAATAGTGCTTAAGGACTATTTAGGGATGAATGACTTTGATGTTACCTTGGCAAAAAATGGCATGGAGGGCTTCGAAAAATTCAAAAAAGATAATTTTGATGTTTGTATTCTGGATGTCATGATGCCTTACAAAGATGGCTTTACTCTAGCGAAAGAAATTCGGGAGAAAAATGAAAATGTACCCATTGTTTTCCTGACCGCGAAGACAATGAAGGAAGACATCCTAAAGGGATATAAGGCAGGAGCCGATGATTACCTAAATAAACCTTTTGACTCTGAGGTACTCTTAATGAAGTTGAGAGCTATTATTCAAAGAAAGGCCTCTAACACACTGGCAGACAGTAAGCAATTTGAATTCACTATTGGCGGATTTCATTTAAATTCTAAATTGAGATTCCTGAAATACAAGGATGAAGCTGCAATAAAATTATCTCCAAAGGAAAATGAATTATTGCGTTTGTTGGCTTTGCATGAGAATGATTTAATGCCACGGGAATTAGCATTAACAAAAATATGGAGAGATGATAATTACTTCACCTCTAGAAGTATGGACGTTTACATTGCCAAATTACGGAAGTATCTAAAAAGGGATGAAACTGTAGAAATTTTAAACATCCACGGAGAGGGTTTCAGATTGGTTATAAAACCGGAATAAGAAATTTTTTAAACTTATTTATAAGCCATTCAA
>CAYTDS010000162.1:0-3217 GCA_964436555.1 uncultured Flavobacteriaceae bacterium
CCTCTGGATTGAAGATAAAAAAGTGCCTCTTCATCCAATTGCCCAATGGTACAGCCGTGAGAGCACTTTACGTCATCGGCAAAAATCTCCAATTGCGGTTTTGTATTAATGGTGGCTTTGTCGCTTACCAAAATATTGTTATTCTGTTGGAAGGCATTTGTTTTTTGAGCTAATCTGTCTACTATAATCTTTCCATTAAAAACTCCGGTAGCATTCTCACCATAAATGCCTTTATAGTCTTGATGGCTTTCACAATTCGGTTCAATATGATGCACTAAGGTATGATGATCTACATGTTGCTTTTCACCAATAATAGTAACCCCTTTCATTGTGGAGTTTATATGCTCTCCATTTTGGTAGAAATTGAGGTTATTACGAATCAATTTTCCACCAAAAGAAAAGGTGTGTACATTTACAATACTATCTCCTTTTTGATTGATATAGGTATTATCTATTAAAGAGGCTGTACTGACATCATTCTGAATTTTGTAATAGTCTACTATGGCGTGCTTAGCTGCAAATATTTCTGTAACTGAATTGGTAAAAACTTCATTGGCGGTCAAACTTTGATGACGCTCAATTACCTGTAATTCTGAATTTTCCTCAGCGATGATTAGATTTCGCGGTTGCAATAGAAGTGATGCCTCATTTCCTGTGGAAAAATGAAGAATCTCTATAGGCTTCTTAGGCACCTTGCTTTTGGGAATATAAATGTAGGCGCCTTCTTTGCTAAAAGCTGTGTTTAAATTGGTAAGAGACTCATCCTTAGAAGCAACCTTATTAAAATAAACATCAATGATTTGTTTGTACATCGGCTTGTTCAAAGCCGCACTCATTAGGCAAACGTCGATACCATCATGCGTAGTTTCTGAAAGATTGGAACTGTAAATTCCATCAATAAAAACAATTTTATAGGTATCTATTTCGTGTAAAAAATACTTTTTTACATCCTTATACTCCAATGAATTATCCTGTTTTGTGAAGATACTGAAATTCACTTTCAGCAAGCTATTTAGCGAGGTATATTTCCAGTCTTCTTCTTTCTTGGTAGGAAAGCCTTTCGTTTCAAAAACCTTGAGAGCTTCTGAACGAATATCGTGAACCGGATGGTCCATATTCACATTGTTCTCAAATGCGAGGAAAGATGATATCAATTTATCTTTTAAATCCATTATTTATTTCTTGTTTGGCAAATTGAAGTTTGCGGTTTCAAGTTTCTATTGATTTTTAAAATTATATTCTTTTTTGTGCTTACTTTATTTCTCCTTGAGCACAGATATAAAACTTTGAATTTCTTAACCGTTTCAGCAATAAGACTAAATTAAGCCACCGTCTCCTCCTTCAACCAATCATACCCTCTTTCTTCCAATTCTAAGGCTAAATCCTTGGTGCCCGACTTCACAATTCTGCCATTATGCAATACGTGTACAAAGTCGGGTACTATATACTCGAGCAGCCTCTGATAGTGCGTAATAACAATCACAGCATTGTCTTTACTTTTTAATTTATTTACCCCATTGGCAACAATGCGAAGCGCATCGATATCCAATCCTGAGTCTGTTTCGTCCAAAATCGCCAATTTTGGTTCCAACATAGCCATTTGAAATATTTCGTTCCGCTTTTTTTCTCCACCTGAAAAGCCTTCGTTTAAAGAACGGGAAAGAAATTTACGGTCTATTTCCAGTAATTCAGATTTTTCGCGAATCAATTTCAACATTTCGTTTGCGGGCATATCTTCCAGTCCGTTTGCTTTTCTGGATTCATTAATAGCCGTTTTCATAAAGTTGGTAACCGAAACCCCCGGAATTTCTACAGGGTATTGAAAGGAAAGAAAAACTCCTTTATGCGCACGTTCTTCCGGTGACGTATCTTCCAAATTTTCTCCGTTTAAGGAAATAGTCCCCTCCGTGACTTCAAATTCTTCTTTACCCGCAATGATGGAAGCCAAGGTGCTTTTTCCGGAACCGTTTGGTCCCATTATCGCATGCACTTCCCCCGCCTTTACCTCAAGGTGTATCCCTCTTAGTATTTCTTTGTCGTCTATACTGGCGTGTAAATTTTCAATCTTTAGCATCTTCTGTAAATTCTATATTGTTCTATATTATATCTGCCTTTTGTATTTTAATGAGCAACTTGTTTTTCACCGAGTTAATTATCCTACTGAGCCTTCTAAACTAATCTCAAGAAGTTTTTGTGCTTCTACAGCAAATTCCATAGGTAATTTGTTGAGTACTTCCTTACTGAATCCGTTTACAATAAGCGCAATGGCTTTTTCCGTAGGAATTCCTCTTTGGTTGCAATAGAAAATCTGATCTTCCCCGATTTTACTCGTGGTAGCCTCATGTTCTATTTTCGCTGATTTATTCTTTACTTCAATATAGGGAAACGTATGAGCGCCACAATCATTTCCCATCAGCAGTGAATCACACTGAGAGAAATTCCGGGCGTTTTCTGCCCTGCTGCTTACCTGAACCAAACCACGGTAACTATTCTGGGATTTTCCCGCGGATATTCCCTTGGAGATAATGGTACTCTTAGTGTTTTTACCCAAGTGAATCATCTTGGTACCTGTATCGGCTTGCTGATAGTTATTAGTAACAGCAATAGAATAAAATTCACCAATCGAGTTATCGCCTTTTAAAATACAAGATGGATACTTCCAGGTAACCGCCGATCCGGTTTCTACCTGAGTCCATGAAATTTTAGCATTTTTCTCGCACAATCCTCTTTTAGTAACGAAATTATATACCCCGCCCTTTCCTTCTTTATTTCCGGGAAACCAATTTTGAACGGTTGAATATTTTATTTCTGCATTATCCAAGGCTATCAATTCCACAACAGCGGCATGTAACTGGTTTTCATCCCGCGAAGGTGCCGTACAGCCTTCCAGATAACTTACATAACTTCCTTCGTCTGCAATCACCAAGGTGCGCTCAAATTGACCGGTACCAGCCTGATTAATTCTAAAGTAGGTGGACAATTCCATCGGACAGCGTACTCCTTTTGGAATATAGCAGAAAGATCCGTCCGAAAAAACAGCCGAATTTAAAGCGGCATAAAAATTATCTCTTTGGGGTACTACAGAACCAATATACTTTTTAACCAATTCTGAATGTTCCTTGATGGCTTCGGAAATGGAGCAAAAAATGATGCCTTTTTCCGCAAGTGTCTTTTTAAAGGTTGTAGCAACAGAAACAGAGTCCATCACAATATCTAC
>CAYTDS010000162.1:3317-4974 GCA_964436555.1 uncultured Flavobacteriaceae bacterium
TCCTCGTTTAACCCATTAGGAAACGTATCCGACTCAATATCCGTGTAGAAACCATATTCATATTCCTTGGTCTCCAGCTCTTTCTTTAGTTCCTCTTCTGTATATGCCATAAGCCTGACCCCTGAAAGGGGAATTTTAATTCGTTATCTTAATTGCTTCTTCATCCTGCCGTTTGTCTTATTCAGTGCGATTGCAAATTGCATTCCCCTTTGGGTGGCAGGGGGATTTTATAGTGAAAAACTCTCCCCACAACCGCATGTCCGCTGCGCGTTTGGGTTGTTGAATACAAAACCCTTTCCATTAAGTCCGCCGGAGTATTCCAATACGGTGCCTACCAAATAAAGAAAGCTTTTTTTATCTACAATAATACGTACTGCGTTGTCTTCAAACACTTTATCGGATTCTGCTATCTTATCATCAAACTTCAATTCATAAGACAATCCACTGCAACCGCCGCTTTTTACGCCAACACGCACAAAGTCCTTTGTCGCATCGTAGCCCTCATCGGTCATTAAATCAATAACCCTTTTTTTAGCCGTTTCTGATACTTGAATCATACTTAATTGGATTTATTCTAAATTAGCATACAAATATACTATATAAGTAGGGTTTTACCATATTTCCTAACATTATTCTATCTAATACAGTCATAAAGTTTTTCTATTTTCAGATAATTTGGTTAAATGAATTGCTTTTAAGACATTCTCTTTACTTTTGCTTCATGTTAGAAGACAAAAATACAGAAAGAACTTCATTGGAAAGTTTGGGTGAATTTGGATTGATAGATCATCTTACCAAAAGCTTCTCCTTACAGCAAAAATCATCAGTAAAAGGAATTGGTGATGATGCTGCTGTTTTGGATTTTAAGGATAAAAAAACCTTAGTTTCCACCGATTTACTTGTAGAGGGTATTCACTTTGATTTGAGTTATATGCCCTTAAAACACTTGGGCTACAAGTCGGTTATGGTGAACCTGTCGGATATTTATGCTATGAACGGTGTAGCGACACAAATTACGGTTTCCCTGGCGGTTTCCAACCGATTTCCTTTGGAGGCACTGGAGGAATTTTACAGCGGGGTGGCACTGGCCACCAAAGCATACAATGTGGATCTTGTTGGCGGGGATACCACTTCTTCCAAAACTGGAATGTTGATCAGTATAACTGCCATTGGTGAAGCGCATTCTGATGCTATTGCATACCGGAGCGGAGCAAAACCAAATGATCTTTTGGTGGTGACAGGCGACCTTGGAGGTGCATACATGGGACTGCAAGTTCTGGAGCGCGAAAAGGAAGTTTTTAAAGTAAACCCTAATAGTCAGCCCGACTTAACTCCATACACCTACATTGTTGAAAGACAATTAAAGCCGGAGGCCAGAAAAGACATTGTTGAATTATTAGCTAAACTAGAGGTGCATCCAACTGCAATGATTGATATCAGTGACGGACTTTCCTCAGAAATATTACATCTCTGTAAAAGCAGTAAAGTAGGGTGTAACTTGTTTGAAGATAAAATTCCACTTGATCCCACGGTTATTAGTACCTGTGAAGAGTTTCAAATAGATAGTACTTTGGTAGCATTGAGCGGAGGCGAAGATTATGAACTTTTGTTTACTATTGACCAAAAAGAATTCCCGAAAATAAAAGGCAATCCTAAC
>CAYTDS010000163.1:0-4946 GCA_964436555.1 uncultured Flavobacteriaceae bacterium
AAGGTAATTTGAGTTATACTACCACTTGTTATTCCATTAGCTCCTGCCAAAAACCCTGTATTGCCTCCTCCCGCATTTGAGCGCTGAATTTGCATATCTGAAGTTGCCACAGCAGGATCCGCACCCAAAAAAACCCGTACCTGTGTGCCTACGGCTACCGGGGTTGGAAATCTAAGAAGTAATACAGAGCTGGAGCCAGGATAAACTGAAACAGGATTATTTGCAAAAGTAGTTCCCGGTGCACCCTGCGCGTTTGAAGCATTAGTAAAATGTTGGATGTTAGTGGCTGTTTGGACCACGCCGCCTGAGGTTATACCACATTCATTTATATTTAAAATACCATCATTGTCTGCATCTATATCAGAACTGTCTGGTATTCCATCTCCATCTGTATCTAAAACCGGCGCTACACAATCGCTGGAAAGTATAGAAAATGGAATATTTTGCTTACCAATAGATGGTCCCTGATATTGCACCTGCAATGATTGACCTCCCGTGTTTTCAAAAAATAGAACCCTTAGTTCGTGAAGCCCTGTGGCCAAAGTCACCGTTCCCTGCCTCTCCTGAATACCATGGAGTCCATCGTTATTTACAATTTGAACACCATCAATAAATAGTTTTGAACCATCATCCGAAGATGTGAAAAAAGTATATGAACCAGCGACTCCTATTTGAATGTAACCATTATATCTTATCCCAAAGGTATCTGCATCTCCGGGAGTAATTGCATTTTGAAGTGTATTCACGTTAAAATCACCCACTTGACCTGTCCTGGTAGCACCAGAGGTTGGAATATTATCTACTGTATTTCCGGGAGGAACCAAATCATAAAACTCGTAATCCATCACACTAGAACATCCGGGAGGTGTACCAGTGAGTAAAACATTATCTAAGCGGTATCTGTCATTATTTTCATTTGTCTGAAAAAGCGCTTCCAATTCCAATGTATTTCCTGCTGGAATGGAAAAAGAATAACTTCCGTTTGGGATTAAAACAGGAGCCACAACAACTACCCAGACACCACCATTTAAGCGATATCGAAAAGAAAAACGGTCAGAACCTTCAATATTATTTGTTCCTGTGGTAAAACTTAAATTAATATTGGAGAAGCCTCTCACGTTTATTTCATTACTACGCCAAAAGCCATTTGCGTTGCCAGATCTTGTTTCTATTCTATTACTCTCTACTCGAGCTCCATTTCCAGAATTCCAAACCGACAATGCAACACCCGTACTCGTACCTGTTACCGTGCCATTAGAATAGGTAAAGGTTTCATTCCAAATGGTGGTTTGGGATTGTAACGAAACTGAACTTAATAAGAGGAGTAAAAAAAGTAAAGTTGAAATTGGAAAATAGTTCCTTTTTCTGTGGACGAGCATAGCGGTTTTCCTTAGCAAATTTATTAAAACACTCTTTAACAAGGATAAAACTAAATCACAATACGCCTTTCAGAAAAAAAATGTTGTCAAACCACGATAATAATATGTCTATGCCACTAAACACCTCCAAAAGCTGAAATTTTTGAAAAAGAAATAGTACTATAAGTAACAGTTTAAAAGAGAACTTATTCTTTTACTTCAAAAAAAAATGCGGACATTCTAAAGTCCGCATTATCAAAAAATTATTTGTTCTAATCTATTCCAAAATAATAAATTCGGATCTTCTATTAAGCTGGTGTTCTGCTTCTGAGCAATTTACCCCATTACCACATTGATTGATTAACTTTGATTCACCAAAACCTTGACCTTGAAGTCTATTTTGATCTATTCCGTGTGAAATCATATAAGCTACTGTAGATTCAGCTCTCTTCTGAGATAACCATAAATTATATTCATCTCTTCCTCTACTATCTGTATGAGAATTTACTTTTAATTTTAAACTTGGATACTTTTCCATAGCGGCAATAACCTTTTGTATTTCGATTTCTGCATCTTTTCGAATATTGTATTTGTCCAAATCAAAATAGATAGTACTTAATTGAAGAAGTTTAGCCAAATCATCACCAAAACCTGCCGAAACCAGATCCCTTTCCAAATAAAAATCGATAATCATGTCTTTACCATCCGACACGCCCAGGTACTCCTCTGAGGGAACATAACCTTCCATTAAGGCTCTCACAAAATTACCTTCATTACAATTAACAGGTAAACTATAGGTGCCTAAACTATTTGTAATCGTAGTAAGAATCTCATTGTTATTTTCATCTATTACCTTAACTGTTGCCCCAACCAGTAAATCATTGGAAATCTTATCTCTCACAGTCCCTGTAACTTGCTGATTACAATCTAGTTCTAATGGTTTGGTTTCTAAAAAACTATAAATATCATCTTCTCCGATTCCACCTTTTCTATTAGAGGCAAAATAACCTCTTCGGGTTTCCTCATTAAAAATAAATGTAAAGTCATCCATACTACTATTCACAGCTTCACCAACATTCACCACCGTGTTGTTGTATTTTCCGAAAGCTATCTTTGTGGCGAAAACATCCAAACCTCCCAGACCGGGATGGCCGTCTGATGAAAAGTATAAAATCTGTTCACTGGTTACAAAAGGAAAAGTTTCCCTTGCTGCAGTATTTATTTTATTTCCAAGATTTTCTGGCGTTCCATAGGTACCATCACTATTAATAATTACTTTAAAAATGTCAGATTCTCCGTAAGTGCCGGGCATGTCAGAGGCAAAATAAAGGGTTTTTTCGTCAGGACTTAAAGCGGGATTCGCTACAGAATAAGCATCACTATTAAAGGGCAATTCTTGAACTTCAGTCCACATTCCATCTACCAGTGAAGCTTTAAAAATTTTTAATCGCACGGTTCCCTCTTTATCCTTCTTTGTTTTTCCCTCAACAATATTATTGCGCGTAAAATAAACTGTATTTCCATCCTTAGTAAAAATGGAAGTTGATTCATGAAACCTTGTGTTTATGTTTTTGTCCAGCTTTGAAACTCCCGTAACAGAGGAGCTGTCTCCTTCAGCTATATATAAATCTAAAAAGTCTTTTGCTGTCCAAGTGTGTCTGTATCGGGCCAAATTGCCTGTGTCTCTATCTGAAGAAAATATGAGTCCATCTTTATGGAAAGCAGGAGCAAACTCTGAGTAAACCGTGTTATACTTAAATGGGGTTAGTTCATATCTTCCTGAGTTCTTTGCTATCTCCTTTAAATAATCTCTGTCTGCGCTGTAAAGCGATCCCCTTACATCATCCTTGGAAGTAATTTCCGTAAACTTGGTCATATTGGTATCTGCACCGGAGTAATCTCCAAGAGATTTTAATGTTTGGGAATACCTAAAGTAATATTCAGGTCCCACTTCTCCGGGGAACTCGTCAACCAGTTTTTTATATATAATGGCCGCCTCATCATAATTGGCATTGAAATAATAGGAATTTCCCAAGCGTTTTAATAAGTCTGCCGATGCGTAACCTTTATCAAGAACCCTTTTATAAATATCTATTGCCGGGCTAAAGGAATAGCTTTCATATTTTCCATCCCCTTTGTTTATGAGTCGATCCTGTGCAAAAGTAATTCCAGAGAATATACTAAAAAGGATAAAGACCAAACGAATTCTTTTTATCATCAGAATTATATTTAGAAGAAACGTGGGGAAACAAATCTTTGATAAGACTTCAAAAGTTCAAATCTTAGAAAAACCTCAAAAGAACCATCATTAAACTGGGTGCCACCCAAGGCAGTTGTCTCCCGATCATAAGCTAAACCAAGCATCAGCTGCTCTGAAATTTGAAATCCAACCAATGCACTTAAGGCAGCATCCCAACGATAAGCTGCTCCAAAACTAAATTTATCGTTATACAAAAAATTAGCTGAAACGTCTAATTGAAGAGGAGCACCACCAACTACTTTGGTTAACAAGGCCGGCTTAAATTTAAAATTAGGATTTAGATCAAAAACGTAACCGGTAATAATATAGAAGTTAATTCTTTCCTGAGATAAAAAATCTATTGAATTGGCATCTCCTCCAGAATTATCAAAGTGCTTTGTTTCTAATAAATTAGGTGCTGATAAACCGGCATAGAACTGGTTTGTATGATAATAAATACCTACACCAAAATTAGGAGAAAATCTGTTTTCTATGTTATCTGTTGCCGTAGGTTCCAAATCAAAATTTCGAAGTCCGTTAAAATCTAAATTTAAAAGGTTTCCACCTGCTTTTAATCCAAATGATAATTTAGCATCCAAAGAAACATCTATGGTATAGGATAATACCCCATCAAAATAGGTCTGTTGAACCGTACCATTGCCTATATCATCATTAACAATAGATACACCATACCCCAATCTACTATTTCGTATTGGGGAATGAAGATTTAAGGTTTGTGTCTTTGGTGCTCCATCTAAACCTACCCATTGCGACCGATATAAGGCGGCAATACTTAGTTGTCCCCTAGAGCCTGCATAAGCTGGGTTTACACTCATAGTATTAAACATATACTGGGTGTATTGCGCATCTTGCTGTGCAAAAAGACCTTGAGTGATAGTAGTAAACAAAAATAGCTGAACGAGGAAAATTCCTTTTCTTATTTTAGATTGTTCCATATTTTAATTGCTGACGTAAATATAACCACTATCGATAATATTTTCCTGATTTTTTTGATATTCAAAGATATAGAAGTAAACACCGGAAGGAAGAGTCTCACCAGCGGACACTGTAGATCTCCCCTTGGATCTACCATCAAAAACGTTGTTTTGATTGTTATATCCTATCCCTTCGTATACAGCTACTCCCCAGCGATTAAAAATTTTCAATGTGTTATTGGGAACAGTTTGAGCGCCTTTTATAAATAGAAAATCGTTTTTTCCATCACCATTTGGAGTTACCAACTGGTTAACTTCCACTAAAAATTCTTCAGGTGCTTCGACTGTTATCGTTACGGTTCCCGTATCACAAGTACCATTAGCATCACAAACAGTGTATTCAAAGGTATCTGT
>CAYTDS010000164.1:0-3496 GCA_964436555.1 uncultured Flavobacteriaceae bacterium
ATCAACCAACAACGGTCTACGAACAACTAAGAAAATTTTTAAGTAATTTTAAATCCAGTAAAGAAATTGCTATTTTAATGAATACCGCTACCAAAAATATCCTGAACATAAAACTTATCACCGCCGAAGAAACCTATGCCGTGCGCCATCCGGTATTACGGGAAGGCAAACCTTTGGATTCCTGTGCATTTGATGGGGACCATTTAGAGACAACCTTTCATATTGGGTATTTTGAAAATAACAATTTAATTGGAGTAGCGTCGTTTTTAGAGAACGACCATGCCTTGCATAACTTTACCAATGCCGGACAGCTGCGGGGTATGGCTGTGATGCAAGGAAATCAAGGAAAAGGAATAGGAAAAGCATTGGTTTCTTTTGGCGAAACGCTTTTACGGGAAAAACAACTGGATTATGTTTGGATGAATGCCCGGGAAATTGCAGTTCCTTTTTATGAAAGCTGCGGCTATAAAAAAATTGGTCCCGTTTTTGACATTGCAAAAGTTGGAAATCATTATGTGATGTATAAAAAATTAAAGTAATTCCATGGAAAGAAGATCCTTTATTAAAAAAAGTAGCATTTCAGGGTTGGCACTTACGCTAATACCCGGTATGGTAATTCCTCATCAGGAACCCTATTCCACAGAAGAACTTATGGGAAAGGCAAAAATTGATCTTTTTGGTAAAGACATCAATTTGCGAGAAACGGCTCACGACGCTTTTTTAGAAATGAAAAAGGCCGCCTATAGTGATGGCTTCAATATCAAAATTGTAAGTAGTTACAGAGATTTTAACAGACAGGAGGCTATTTGGGAACGAAAGTATTTGGAATATACCGAAGAAAAGAATTTGTCCCCCTTAAAAGCCATTGACAAAATAATAGAATACTCCACCATCCCCGGTACCAGCAGGCATCATTGGGGGACCGATATTGATATTATAGACGGCTACCCTAAAACTAAGGGTGATGTGTTAATGCCTGAAAAATTTGAAGCCGGTGGTCCATTTGAAAACTTTAAAAAGTGGATGGACGAGAATTCTAAAAAATTCGATTATTATTTGGTGTATACTAAAAACTCCAGAAGACGTGGATTTAAATATGAGCCATGGCATTACAGTTACGCCCCGCTCTCTGTACCCATGCTTACCGCCTTCCGAAAAAAGAACCTTTTACAGTTACTTCAAAAAGAGGATTTTTTAGGTTCAGAGCATTTTACATCAGGCTTTTTAAGGACCTACATCACCGATAATATTTTGGATATAAATCCCGCACTTCTATAAGATTTTTTCATAACTTGTTTCTATAAACACACGCGTTGTACCATGAATAGAGGCAATTGGAAAATTCGCATTTTTATAGGCTTGGCCATAGTAGCATTTGCCTTCGTTCAGCGCTGTAGTAACAGCGAGAAAAACCCTTACACGGGACGGGTGCAGAACATAAACATGACACCGGAACAAGAAATTGCTATAGGGCTGCAGAGCACGCCGGAAATTGCACAACAATACGGAGGTTTGTATCCCGATCGTCGTTTACAAGCTTATGTAGATGGCGTAGGGAGTAAATTAGTCAATAATAGCATTGCAAGGGAAACACCTTATACTTATGATTTTCATTTGCTGGCAGACGACCGCACTATAAATGCCTTTGCATTACCGGGAGGACAAATATTCATTACTTATGCGCTTTTTTCTCAATTGAATGAGGCACAATTAGCCGGGGTTTTGGGTCATGAAATAGGTCATGTCATAGGAAGGCATTCCGCCGAAAGAATTGCCGAAGGCAGCTTTTGGCAAACCGTTACCATGGGCGCATCTGTAGGAGCAGATGCGGGAAATATTGTAGGTAGTATTGGGCAAAATACCTTATTAAAAAATGGCAGAGGAGATGAGTTAGAGAGTGATGACCTGGGAGTACTGTTAATGCTCAAATCCGGGTATGACCCTTATGAGCTAATACAAGTAATGGAAATTTTAAAAGCGGCCGCTGGTCCCAACCGTGTTCCTGAATTTCAAAGTACCCATCCGGACCCTGAAAACCGAATAGAAAAAATAAAAGAAGCTATTATAAAGTATAAGGGCGGTGAATAGTGTTAATTATCGATACTTTAAAGAAAATTCATTTTTATTTTAATATATTTGGAATTCCCATTAAATCTTTCTGTACCTAAATTTACCTCTTATTGCTTTGCGTATAAGAACCTAAACAGAACTATATGGGAGCACTAATACACTTTAAATCTATTTACGAGGAGGCTTTTGATGATTGTAAACCCGGAATTGTGGTAATCTTGTTAAAAATTTACTCAGTTTTTTGTGTTATGTTATTGTTCATGGCGATGTATGCATTTTTTTACAGAGCTTTTACGGGATTTCGTTTTTAATCATTTTCTACACACTGATAACCGATATTTCAGAACACCAACTAAACATGTATACTGAAGAAAATCCCGATGGAAATTCCACCGGGATTTTTCGTTTTCTGATTGATGATTATAACCTATTTTTTGCGATTTTTTTCAATAACCTCCAAAGCGTCTTTTGCATTAGAAAGTTGGGCGTACTCTTTTATAGTGCGTCCCTTGTCACATTTTAAAGAAAGATTAGCGCCATTCTCAATAAGTAGCTCAAGTATCTCAGCCTGATTGTACCGGGCAGCAAAAATAGCTGGGGTCATCCCCAAGGATTTCTGATTTACATTTTCTCCAAGCGCTATTAAACTTTTTACAGTAGCAATGTCTCCTTGCATTATTGCTTTACAAAAGGAATTGATTTCTTCAACTACGGGCAATGCAGTTGTGTTGGTTGTCTCTAAATTGTCTCCGTTGGTTTTGGCATCAACGCCTGTAACTGCAAGCACGAGCGCTGCAGCTACCAATACGATAGTTTTTTTCATGATGAATTTGTTTATTGATTGTTGTAATTAATAGACTACCTCTTTCTTGTTTTGTTTCACCATTCGGCGTTAAATAACACAACTTTAACATTTTGTTGATTTCCCTAAAATCCAAGGAAAAAGACAACATAAATTTTAGCTATACTTGGCAAATCGTTCTACTTTTGCACTAACAACCAGTTGTAACATGAACAAAAAAGTACTCTTGATGATTTTAGACGGTTGGGGTAAATCTCCCGATCCCAAAATCTCTGCCGTAGACAATGCAAATACCCCTTTTATAGATTCGCTTTACAAAAATTATCCCAATGCCAATCTGTTAACGGACGGCATGAATGTAGGCCTTCCGGAAGGACAAATGGGCAATAGCGAAGTTGGCCATATGAATTTAGGCGCTGGGCGAATTATTTATCAGGATTTAGCAAAAATAAATCTGGCTGTTACCGAAAACACCCTTAAGGATGAAAAAGTCCTGAAAGATGCCTTTTTGCATGCCAAAACACATAATAAAGCAGTACATTTTTTGGGGCTTTACAGTGATGGAGGAGTTCATAGTCACGTTTCGCACCTTAAAGGTTTAATTGAGGCCAGCGAAAATTATGG
>CAYTDS010000164.1:3596-4934 GCA_964436555.1 uncultured Flavobacteriaceae bacterium
AAAATAAAAGAGGACGATGTGGTTATCTTCTTTAACTTTAGAACAGACCGGGGAAGAGAGCTAACACAGGTTTTAAATCAAGAAGATTTTCATGAACAAAATATGCACAAACTAAACCTGTATTACGTTACCATGACTAATTATGATGATTCCTTTACAGGAGTTCATGTGGTTTATGATAAAGATAATATTCAGGAAACCTTAGGCGAAGTACTTTCCAAAGCTGGTAAAAAACAAATCCGTATTGCAGAGACAGAAAAATATCCTCACGTAACTTTTTTCTTTAACGGTGGAAGAGAAATACCTTTTGATGGAGAACAGCGAATCCTTTGTCCATCTCCAAAAGTAGCTACCTATGATTTAAAACCTGAAATGAGCGCCTATGAGATACGCGATGCCATTATCCCCGAATTAGAAAAAGGAGAAGTTGATTTTGTTTGTCTGAATTTTGCTAATCCCGATATGGTGGGTCATACCGGCGATATGAATGCTGCTATCAAAGCATGTGAAACTGTAGACAGTTGCGCACAGGCTGTAATAACAACCGCTTTAAACAACGGATATACCACTCTGGTCATTGCAGATCATGGAAACTGTGAAACCATGATTAACCCGGATGGTAGCCCAAACACAGCGCATACCACAAATCCGGTGCCTTTAATTGTGGTAGATCCTGAGATAAAGGAAATTAAGGATGGTGTTTTGGCCGATATTGCTCCAACAATTTTAAAACTTATGGGTGTACCGCAACCATTGGTTATGACCCGATTTCCATTGATATAAAACCCAACAGTCTCTTTAGACCATCCTTTTTGTTTTAAAGGAATCGTTTATCTTTGCCATTATGATTATCATTAAAACAGCCGAAGAAATAGAACTCATGCGCGAGAGTGCTCTGGTAGTTTCCAGAACTTTGGGTATGTTGGCTGCAGAAATAAAACCGGGGATAACTGCCCTCTATTTGGATAAACTGGCCGAAGAATTTATTAGAGAACAGCAGGCGATACCGGGGTTTCTGGGTATGTACGGTTTTCCAAATACCCTTAATATGAGTCCAAACGCTCAGGTGGTACATGGTATTCCCACCAACGAACCGCTTAAAGATGGGGATATTATTTCGGTGGATTGTGGAGCTGTAAAAAATGACTTTTATGGAGATCATGCCTACACTTTTGAAGTAGGTGAAGTGGCTGCCGAAACTAAAAAGCTACTAAGAATCACAAAGGAATCATTGTATGCAGGTATTCGGGAGTTTAAACTAGGTAACCGCGTGGGTGATGTGGGTTACGCTATACAAACCTATTGCGAAAATCAGGGTTATGGAGTTGTGCGGGAATT
>CAYTDS010000165.1:0-4903 GCA_964436555.1 uncultured Flavobacteriaceae bacterium
GGATTAATGGGTGCTTTGAATTCCAAGCATGATGGCAGTATTTTAAATGATTTAGGCAGTTTCTTTGGTGGTGGAGTTGACCAATCTGTTATCACTGACGGTGCCGGCATTCTTGGACATGTTTTTGGAGGTAAACAACCGCAGGTTGAAAATGCCTTAAGCCAAAAAACAGGATTAGATGCCAATGCAATTGCTGAAATTTTAAAAATAGCAGCTCCGTTGGTTTTAGGTTATCTGGGAAAACAAAAATCACAGAATAATGTCTCGGATGCCAGCGGCCTTAACTCCCTTTTGGGAAGCTTATTAGGTGGTCAACCTAAACAAAATCAAAGCCTTATAATGACCTTATTGGATGCCGATGGTGATGGTAGTGTTTTAGATGATATCGCTGGGATGGTGATGGGCGGTGATCAAAAAAAGAAAGGTGGACTTGGCGGACTTTTAGGAAGTCTTTTTAGAAAATAAGAACCAAACCAAACTATTACCAAGACAAACCATTTGAAAATTCAAATGGTTTTTTTGTACCTTAATCATATGAAAAAGAAACATTTCCCTTTAATTATTTTACTTGCAATCCTTGCTCTGGCATATAATTGTAAAACCACTTCAGACCTTGGGGTTATTTCAGATGAAGAACAGAAGGCGTTTGCTCAAACGGTAGGCGATACCATAGAAATTGTCAGTGACAAAACGGAGTATGAAATTATTATCATAGAACCCGGTTTTAATTTCTGGCTGCAAAGTATTGCCAGGCCAAAACACTATTATTCACAATCTTATCTGGAAAATCGTAATCAACTCCTGGTTCTGGAGTGGAATCGTCGGGTACTTTTACCTCAACAATTTGATCCTCAGTTATACGAATTACAGATTAACTATGAACCCAACATAGATTACGGATACGATGTAAATTATCAGCTCTACAATTACTTCGTATATTTTCAAAGAAAATACAATCAGCGACTAGGTCCTTTTTTACCACGGATTTAATTAAATATATTTGCAGCCTATAACAATAGTATGAAGAAATTAAAAGCGCGCTGGGGCATTAAAACCAATCTTGAAGTTGTTCTTATTTTAGTTGTTTTTGCGTTAACAGGTTCCTCATCTGTAAAAGTTGCTAAACCACTTCTAGATAGCCTTGGCTTTACCAGAGAGCTATTCACGGAAGGGTGGTTTTTTTCATTTTTGTATTGGACCCTTCGGGTATTAATTATATTTCCCATCTACCAACTCTTGCTTATAGCCTTCGGTTGGCTTTTTGGACAATTTCAATTTTTCTGGAATTTTGAAAAGAAAATGCTTATAAAAATGGGGTTTGGGTTCTTATTTAAATAAATTAAGGTTTTATTAACACATCAGCTTATTCCTTTTTGGGTACTTTTGCGATTATGTTGAACATGAATAAGAAAATAGGGATTTTATTTCTTTTCAGTGCTTTGATATTTATCAAGGTTACATCCTTTCATGTTTATACGCACCAAAATGACAACGACAATAATACAGTAGAAAATTGTTCTATTTGCGATATTGTCTCTTTGAATCAAGAAAATCAATTTATAGTTTCTGAAGAAATATCTTTACCAGTTGCCAATTTAATTTTAGTTCCTTACCTCAGAACTTTCGCATCCTCCTTAAATACCTACGAAAGTAACACTTGTTTAAAGTTTTATTCCAGACCTCCCCCTATTCAGGTATAGTTTTCTCGCATTACGTTTTCACCATTCACGGTGAAAAGCACATTTGATTTAATCACAATTTTTTAGAATGAGAGGTATTTGTTTAATACTGTGTTTCATGATATTTCCTTCAATCATTTTTGGTCAGCAATGCAGCAGTTCCTTGGAAGGTGTGGTGCTCGATTTTCATGACCAAACACCACTTGCAGGAGCAACTATCCAAATTTATGGAACAGATAAAGCTGTTGTCTCCAATTTGAGTGGGGAGTTTAACTTCACAGGGCTTTGTAATACTATTCTGGAACTAGAAGTATCACATCCAGAATGCAATTCTCTATTTCTTACGTTAAATATTCAAGGAAATACCTTTAAAAAAATAACCTTAGAACATCATTTGGAAGAATTAAATGAAGTAAAAGTCATTGGTGATCTTAATGTAGATAAAACTAATTCGGCGCAGGAAGCTTCACTAAAAACTGAAACTATAGAGCGCCATAGCAGTGGTAGTCTGGGCGATGCCTTAAAACAAATTAGTGGTGTATCGGCTCTAAGTACGGGATCTAAAATTGTGAAGCCGGTAATACAAGGATTAAATGGGAGTAGAATTCTTATTCTGAATAATGGGGTTCGGATGCAGGATATGGAATGGGGAGATGAACATGCACCAAACATAGATCTCAATTCAGCAGGTAGTATTTCTGTAATTAAAGGCGCGGCAGCATTGCAATATGGAGGCGACGCAATAGGCGGAGTTATCGTTTTGGATCAGGCAAGTATTCCGGCCAAAGACAGTATTTATGGAAAAACGCTACTCAACAGTGCCACTAACGGAAGAGGTGGCAATGTAACTTCTGAACTTACCAAATCCTATGAAAATGGCTGGTTCATAAAAGGCCAAGGGTCCTATAAGCGTTTTGGTGACTCAGAAGCACCGGATTATATTCTATCAAATACCGGGATTTCCGAAGTAGGTGCTTCCCTGTCTTTTGGAAAACACCTCTTTAAATGGGGTTGGGATGGATACTATTCTTTTTTTAAGGCCAATATTGGAATTTTAAGGGCATCTCATATTGGGAATATTGATGATTTAATAAATGCTATAAATAGCCAACAACCTTTTGTTATAAATGATTTTACGTATGCAATAAATCCACCCAGACAGGATGTTACCCATCATCTTGGAAAACTGAAGTATTACAGACGCTTTCAAGGTTTGGGAAAATGGAATGTACAATACGACTATCAACTGAATCAACGTCTGGAATATGATATCCGAATTGGCGACCGAAGAGACAGGGCTTCTTTAGATTTGGAGCTCACCACCCATACCCTAACTACAGATTTTAAGATTGATGCCAAGAGTAATTATAACATAAATAGTGGTTTGCTTTTCAGATACCAAAACAATTTTGCAAATCCGGATACCGGGGTACGCCGATTGATTCCGGACTATGATAAATATGATTTTGGTGCTTTTATTACTGGCGAATATTATGTTTCCAATTCCCTTTTGTTAGATGCAGGTATCCGGTATGATTTTAATAGAATCGATGCCAAAAAATTCTATCAAACTTCGCGCTGGGAAGAGCGAGGTTATGATATGGATTTTCAAGATTTTGTAATAGACAATCTTGGGAATCAGTTATTGACGAATCCCATCTTTACCTATCACAATAGTTCTGCCACAGTGGGATTAAAGTATGATTTGGGTCAACATTCAGAACTTCGCTTTAATTATGCGCTTTCGCAGCGGGCCCCGAATCCATCAGAATTGTTCAGTGATGGTCTGCATCATTCCGCAGCTCGGATTGAGTTGGGCGATCTTCGAATACAGAGCGAAACATCTCATAAAGTGTCTCTTTCGCTTCAAAAAACAAGCGTAAATTGGGGCTATTCCCTATCACCTTTCATTAACACAATAAACAATTTTATTCTTTTGGAACCAACAGGAGTTGAATTTACCATTCGCGGCGCTTTTCCTGTTTGGGAATACCGTCAAACCAACGCACGTTTTCTAGGATTTGATGCTTCAATTTATAGTCAGTGGACCCAAAACTGGCGTTCGGACCACCGTTTTTCTTTAGTCAAAGGGAAAGATATGGATTTGGATGCAGCGTTGATAAACATCCCTGCCGCCAACATAAAAAATAGCCTTACCTATTACAATCACAAATGGAACGACTTTAGGATTTCTTTGGAAAGCTTGTATGTCTTTCGTCAGAATGAGTTTCCGGATGATATCACGGTTGTTTCTCCGGAATTAAATGAAGAAGTCGTATTGAAAATCAATACGGCTCCTGATGCCTATCATTTAATGGGAATAGATTCTGAAATGAGGTTTGATATATCTCCAAAGAATGCACTAACGGTTGGTTTGGTCGTAAACAATGTAATGAATACCAAGTACAGAGAGTACTTAAATCGGCAACGATATTTTGCCGATGATTTAGGAAGAAATTTTTTAGTCCGTTTGAAATATAATTATTAACCCTTTAATTTTAAATATCATGATGAGTACCCTTTTAAAACAAGTTAAAATGAAAACAAGTAAATGGATGGCATTTCTGATTGTAGGTGGGCTAGTACTTTCCTCCTGCTCCAACGATGATGACAATCCGACTCCGGTGAATGAGGTAGAAGTAATTACTACTTTAACTGTTACTTTGACCCCTGAGGGCGATGGTACTGTTGTAACCTTACAATCTCGGGATTTGGACGGTGATGGTCCAAACCCACCTGTAATTAGCGTCTCCGGACCCTTGGCTGGTAATACCACCTATACAGGAAGTATTGAATTATTGAATGAAACAGTTAGTCCCCCGGAAGACATTACGGAGGAAATAGCTGAGGAAGATGATGAGCACCAGTTTTTCTTCGCATTTACAGGATCTATTTTTGAAACTTCTTATTTAGACTTTGACGGAGATAATAATCCACTAGGTTTAGAATTTTCTCTTGAGACATTAACTGCGGGTCCTGCAACCTTAACAATTACCCTACGTCACGAACCAAAAAAACCAAATGATGGTACTTTGGCAGATGCCGGTGGGGAAACGGACATTGCGCAAACTTTTACGTTGTTAGTACAATAAAATATAAAATCTATTTAATTTGAGTTAGTTAGTGCAAGGGGGCAAATAATACGCTTATGAGCCCCCTTTTAAAGAAAATGAAGCAAGCGTTAAAAAATAGAATTGTATTCTTTTTGGCGGTTTTAATACTTA
>CAYTDS010000166.1:0-4888 GCA_964436555.1 uncultured Flavobacteriaceae bacterium
CAAAAAATGGCAAAATTGCTTCTTGAAAAAGGTATTTATGTAATTGGTTTCTTCTATCCGGTAGTACCACAGGGTAAGGCCAGAATTAGGGTACAATTGTCCGCAGCCCATGAAATTGCACACTTGGAGCAAGCCATTACAGCCTTTAAAGATGTTGGGAAAACGTTAAAAATCGTTTAACGGTGCTCTTTTTCGTATGAATTGCGTTAAAAAAAATAGAAAATTGATTTTGTTAATAAATTTTAACAACTTACATTTGCAGCTAATAAACACTTAAACTTAAAAATTTGAACATGAAACATCTTAGCAAATTATTGGTTCTTGCTATCCTTGTTGTAGGTCTAAACACCGTACAGGCTCAGGACGTAAATAACCCTTGGCAGATTAGTTTTGGTGTAAACGCAATTGACGTTTATCCTACTAATGACCAAAGTGCTGCCTATCCAACAGGCACCCTTTTCAGCGAGTTCTTTAATGCAAACGATCACTGGAACATTCTTCCATCAATTTCTTACATTGGCGTATCCAAGTCTGTAGGAGACGGTTTTTCAGTTGGTGTTAGAGGATCTCTAAACAAAATTACCAAATTGGGAGATGTAGTGGTAGATGATTTATCTCACTACGCTGTTGACGGTACAATAAAATATAACTTTTTGAAAAATACGGTAGTCGATCCTTTCGTTGAAATAGGTGGAGGTTACACTTGGGTTGACGAAATTGGTGCCGGTACTGCAAATGGTGGTGTTGGTATTAACTTTTGGTTTACTGAAAACCTTGGTCTTACATTACAGTCTTCTTATAAGCATGCTTTTGAAGATTACGGAGTAAAACATTTTCAACATTTAGCTGGTATCTCAGTTAAATTTGGTGGTACTGACACTGATGGAGATGGTATTTATGACAAAGATGATGCTTGTCCAGAAGTTTTTGGTCTTGCTGCTTTCAACGGATGTCCTGATACTGACGGAGATGGTATAGAAGACAGTAAAGATGATTGTCCAAATGAGGCTGGTCCTAAAGAATTAAACGGATGTCCTGATACTGATGGAGATGGTGTTCCAGACAAAGATGATGCTTGTCCAAATGAGCCAGGTCTAGCTGCTTTAGGTGGTTGCCCAGATGCTGATGGCGATGGTGTTGCTGATAAAGATGATGCTTGTCCAAATGAGGCTGGTCCTGCTGAAAACAAAGGTTGTCCTTGGCCAGACAGAGATGGTGATGGTGTTCTTGATAAAGACGATGCTTGTCCAGACGTAGCTGGTACTGTAGCTAACAAAGGTTGTCCAGAAGTAACTGAAGAAGTTCAAAAGAAATTAAATGATTTCGCTAAAACAATCTTGTTTGACACTGGTAAATCTACTATCAAAGCCGCTTCAACTGGTGTATTTGTAGATATCATTACTATCTTGAATGAGTATCCAAATTCTAAATTCACTGTTGAAGGACATACAGATAGTACTGGTAGTGCTACTTTGAACCAGACACTTTCTGAATCTAGAGCCAATGCTGTAAAAGATTTCTTAGTAGAAAAAGGAATTGACGCGTCTAGATTATCTGCCATTGGTTATGGAAAAGATAAGCCTATCGCAACTAATAACACTGCTGCTGGAAGAACTCAAAACAGAAGAGTAGAGATTAACTTAGTAAAGTAATTAGTTAATTTCAAAATAGATTTTAAAAGCTCCGCAATTGCGGAGCTTTTTTTTATTTTTAAAGATGCAAAGTTTTCTAGAAGAGATTGTTCAAGAAGTACTACTAAAACAAGATTCCTTAGAGGATATCGTGTTTATCCTTCCAAGTAAACGTGCTGGTACCTTTCTTAAAAATTGCATTGCCAAAACTTCTCAAAAAACGCAATTTGCTCCAGACATATTAAGCGTAGAAAATTTTGTTGAGAACGTTGCAGAGCTTACCTACGCAAACTCGATTGAACAGTTATTTACCCTGTATGCCGTTTATCTTGATTGGAATACGGAGCAAAAGGAAGAAAAAGATAATTTTCCTGCCTTTACACAATGGGGACAAACGCTGTTGCAAGACTTTAATGAAATAGATCGATACCTAATTGATCAAAAAAAAATATTCTCCTATCTGTCCGATATACAGGAACTAAATCATTGGTATCTGACCCCGCAGAAAACTAAAATGATGACAGATTACATTCGCTTTTGGAATAATCTGGAGCAGTTGTATACAGAATTTAATCACCGTTTACTATGCAGGGGATTAGGATCCCAAGGTCTTGTTTATAGAGAGGCTGCTCGTAAAATAAAGACCTACATTCAAAGTATGCCACAGAAAAAGCACATTTTTATAGGATTCAATGCGCTTAACACGGCAGAATCGGTTATTATACAAGAACTATTAAAGACCACAAACGCTGAGATTTATTGGGATACGGATTCCTACTTCATTGACGATCCTATACATGACGCCGGCCTTTTTATACGACAACATTTTAAAGATTGGCCTATTCTTAAGGGCAAAGCACTTAAATTAAGCGTAAGTAATTATCTTACTCCAAAAAAAATACAGATTACCGGGGTACCAAAGAACGTCTCTCAGGCCAAGTATGTGAGCAGTCTTCTTAACAAAATAGCTTTAGAGACCCCTAACACACTAAGTAAAACTGCTATTGTACTCGGCGATGAAGCTTTACTCAATCCTCTATTAAATTCTATCCCTAAAGAGATTGAGGGCGTAAATATTACGATGGGCTATCCTTTGGAGCGAACATCCATAGCAAGCCTTTTTACTCAATTTTTAGAGTTGTATTCACATTATAATGAGCAAGGTTGGTTTTATAAGCCCATGCAAATTCTTTTATCCAACCCTTATGTTCAGCTGCTGTTTACAAATAAGGAAACCAATGGGGCTCTCTTGTTACAAAGGGAAATTGCAGCTAAAAACTGGTCTTACATTACTACGGATAAAATCAACAGTGTGGTAAGTGGCATTCCAAACACTACACCGCTACTGTTTTTTATGGAACAGCCTTCTCCAAAACTAGTTATAGATAATTGTATCGGAATTCTGCTCGCCCTAAAGACTATTTTCACCAAAACTGAAAATAAGATAGAGCTGGAATATTTATACCGTTTTTATAGCTTATTCAATTCCTTAAAAACTACTATGGGAAAGTACCCTTTTATAGCAGATATAAAGGCATTGACAATTCTTTATAAAGAATTACTCTCCACTGAAAAATTGAATTTTCAGGGAGAACCCTTGGAGGGGCTACAAATAATGGGTATGTTAGAGAGCAGAAATCTAGATTTTGAAACCGTTGTTATTACTTCAGTAAATGAAGGTATTCTTCCTTCCGGTAAATCCAATAATTCATTTATTCCTTTTGATGTAAAGAAGCTATTTGGCCTGCCTACCTATAAGGAAAAGGATGCGGTGTATACCTATCATTTTTATAGGCTTTTGCAGCGGGCTAAAAATGTTTATATCATTTACAATACAGAACCAGATGTTTTGGAAGGAAGAGAAAAGAGTCGACTTATAAACCAATTGCTCACAGATGAACATAAGTCTAAAGAGATTATAGAGTTCATTGCCACTCCGGAAATAAAGCCTTTAATTAAGCGTCTTAAAACTATAGCAAAAGATGACACCTTGATGGAACTCATAGCCGCCCGTGCTGCTTTAGGATTCTCGCCGACTTCCCTAGCCAATTATATTAGAAACCCTTTGGATTTCTATAAAAACACCATTCTGCGGATTGAGGATTTAGCCGAGGTAGAAGAATCTGTTGCAGCGAATACCTTTGGTACCATATTGCATGATACTCTGGAGGAGCTCTATCAACCCTTGCTCAACAGCTATTTTACAGAAGCCAATCTGCAGGCCTTAAAACCAAAGATCTCCGAAACCGTACAAAAACACTTTGGAAAAAGCTACCCTCAAGGTGATATTTCCAGAGGGAAAAATTTGATTGCATTTAACGTGATTGTCCGCTATATTGAAAACTTTATTACTTCAGAAATTGAAGTGACCAAAAAGCATCAAATCAAAATCCTGGGACTGGAGGAAAAACTATCGATACCATTAGCCGTTCCAGGAATCTCATTTCCCGTTATGCTTAAAGGTAAACTAGATCGTATTGATACAATAGACGGTAAATTAAGGATCATTGATTATAAAACAGGAAACACTCAAACGACTCAAGTGGAACTTGTTGACTGGGATGTGCTGATAAGTGATGCTAACCAAAACAAAGCTTTTCAATTATTATGTTATGCACTTATGTACAGTTCCACACGTGGCATAACTACGCTACAGGCCGGGATTATCTCTTTTAAACATTTAAGTGCCGGACTTTTTCATTTTGCCACTAAAGAAAAAAAAGGAGCAAGAACCAAGGATACTATCATTACCGAAAACACCTTAGCCCTATTTACTGAAAAGCTCTATAAACTAGTTGCAGAAATCTGTAATCCTGAGATTCCTTTTACGGAAAAAGAGGTTTAATAACTACTTTTTGTCCGGTCTCGTTGGTCGTACCTCAATTTTACTGGGTAAGGTCCGAGGATTCATTCTCAATAAATCGAGAACCAAATCCCCTATATCTTCCGGTTGAATTTTCCAGGCATCAGCGGCTGAAGGCGTGTTCCCCCCAAATTGAGTAGCAACTGAACCGGGCATAATGGTAGAAACCTTAATGTCATACTGTCGTAAATCTAACATTGCTGCCTGAGTAAAGCCTACTACGCCAAACTTTGTGGCATTATAACCCGCCCCACCGGCAAAAAAATTGGTGCCAGCCAAACTAGCCAAAGTAATATAGTATCCTTTTGACCTTTTTAATTCTTCAACAGAAGCCTTTAGCGTGTGGAATACCCCGTTTAGATTGGTGTTAATCATCTCATGCCATTGTGCCTCA
>CAYTDS010000167.1:0-4861 GCA_964436555.1 uncultured Flavobacteriaceae bacterium
CCTTGATATTTAAAAAATGACAACTCCATATATTAAATTAAGCTACAAAGATAGAATTTATTTAAGGCAATATTAGCAGTTAAAAAGTAGTTAAAGCCATTAATTCCAACCTAAAATCTATTAATTTTACAGTAAATAATTATAAAAACATAGTCTTATGAAGAAAATAGGCAGTCTTTTGATAGTCTCTATTTTTGCCGGAGCTATCACTTTAGGAGCATACAAGTTATTTTTTGAAAAATTGAATTATCAACTCATTGCAGAAGAGGGTAATACTACTTTTCTCACAACTAGCTTTACCCCTACCTCTGCCAGGGGTGCCGGAATTAATGAAGTTGATTTCACTATTGCAGCGGAAAATACGGTAAATGCGGTGGTACACGTAAAAAATGTTACCTCCAACACAAATCGAAATAGTTTAATGGAGTTTTTCTATGGTTTTGAGAGCAATCAAAGACCACAGGTTGGTACTGGTTCAGGAGTAATTATATCTGCCGATGGTTATATAGTTACTAATAATCATGTTATAGCAAATAGTAATCAATTACAGATTACGTTGAACAATAATAAAACCTACGATGCCGAACTTATAGGTACGGATCCAAATTCGGATATTGCTTTATTAAAGGTAAACGTCAATGAAAAATTACCTTATTTGGCATTCGGAGATTCTGATAATGCAAAAATAGGTGAATGGGTATTGGCGGTAGGGAATCCATTTAATTTAACTTCTACTGTTACTGCTGGTATTGTTAGTGCCAAGGCTAGAGACTTGGGAAGAAATCAATCTTTTATTCAAACTGATGCAGCGGTTAATCCCGGAAATAGTGGTGGGGCTTTGGTAAATACCAACGGAGATTTAATTGGGATTAATACCGCAATAACTTCTCAAACAGGTTCTTATGTTGGTTATTCCTTTGCGGTTCCAAGCAATATTGCTAAAAAAGTCGTTGAGGATATTTTGGAATATGGAAATGTCCAAACCGGAATTTTAGGTATTAAGAGTCCATCTTTAAACTCCCCATATGCCATAAAAAATGGTTTAAATGAAATAGAAGGTGTTTATATTGAAGATGTGGAAGAAGATTCTGGAGCGGCTGAAGCGCAGTTACAGAACGGCGATATAATTAAAAAAATTGATAATATAGCTGTCAAAAAATTTGCTGATTTAACCGGTTACATTTCCACTAAACGACCAAAAGACCAGATAGAGGTAACTATTGAACGAAATGGAGATGAAATAAAGGTGCCCGTGACTCTCAAAGAGAGGCAAACTATAACTGTGCCAATTATGGGTCTAACCGTTAAAAATCTTTCAGAAAAAGATAGAAAACAATTTAAAACAAAAAAGGGAGTAAAGATTGTAGGAGTTCCTGAAACTTACGAAGGTTATGGATTGGATGGTAAAGTTTTACTTTCCATTGATGATGAAGAAATTAGTAACATACAGGACGCTAAAGTGCTTTTTGGAAAGATTTCCAGATATGGTCGCACCAGTATTACTATGATAAATGAGAGAGGAGAAAAAGAAAAACTAATATTTCAATAAACTTATAAATCTTCCTAAAAGAAGCGCTTTTATAGGCGCTTTTTTTATTGTACATAATAGATTCTTTTTTTTACCGTTGTTCCTTTTAGTTTAGCTGCCGAATTTCATTTTTTTTTCTTAATTAAGATTAATGACTTACTTTTAGTCTTCTCTAAATCATATATTAATTTAACAATTACATAAATGAAACCTATCAAAATAGTATTTATTGTAATAACCCTACTTACATTCAATTTTCAATTTGCCCAAGAAACAGAAAGCAAGGACGAAAAATTATCTTTAGATGACGGTACTTTACATAGCCAGTTTGAGTACTTATTCATCAAATCAGGTAATTATAGGGCGGATGGTGTTAAGTATGAAGTGGTTCGTGAATCCAACTTATATAAGATTCGTCAGAATGTTTTAGATTCTATTAAAGAAGCAAATCTAAAATCTCTGGAGCTTCAGGGAATAATTACCGCTAATAATAAAACAATAGATTCTTTACAAAAAAAGTTTGACGAAACATCAGACAATTTAAAAGCGGTTTCTGAAGAAAAAGATAGTATGTCTTTTTTAGGAATATTAGTATCAAAAGTAACCTATAATGTTATTCTCTGGACTGTTATTTTTGGTTTACTCTTTTTATTGGCGTTGTTTGTTTACAGATTTAGAAATAGTAATATCCTTACTCAAGAGGCAAAAACTGCTTTATCTGAGATTGAGATTGAGTACGAAGAACATCGTAGAAGAGCCTTGGAAAGAGAGCAAAAAATTAGCCGCCAACTTCAAGATGAGATTAACAAACATAAAAAAACCAAATAAGCTAAGCCAATTCTATTTTTGATAGATAAACAAAAATTGTTGTTGGGAATATATGGTTGATCTTATGCTACAATAAATTGTATATAGGAAATCTGTTACTTTGTTATCCCTATTTTTGACAAATAAAAAAATTAATGTTCTCATAATTGGAACATAGTGCATATGCGACTAGACATTATTACCGTTCTTCCGGAACTATTGAAAAGCCCGTTTGAAGCATCCATTGTAAAAAGAGCGATAGATAAAAATTTGGTGGAGGTTTACTTTCATAATTTAAGGGACTATACAGATCATAGTTATCGTCAAGTTGATGATTATCAGTTTGGAGGAGGTGCAGGCATGGTACTAATGATAGAGCCTATTGATAGATGTATAAGTGCTTTAAAGTCAAAACGGGATTACGATGAAGTAATTTACATGTCCCCGGATGGGAACACTTTTAATCAGAAAATAGCTAATGGTTTGTCACTCTTACAAAATATCATAGTCCTATGCGGGCACTATAAAGGAGTAGACCAGCGAGTTAGAGAAACTTTGATAACCAAAGAAATTTCTATAGGTGATTATGTTTTATCAGGAGGAGAATTGGCCGCTGCAGTAGTTTGTGATGCTGTTATCCGACTAATACCTGGGGTTTTAAACGATGAAACTTCAGCTTTAACAGATTCCTTTCAAGATAATCTTTTGGCTCCCCCTGTTTATACCAGACCATCTGAATATAAAGGACTTAAAGTTCCGGATATACTTTTAAGCGGCGATTTTGCCAAAATTGAAGTTTGGAGAGAAGATCAGGCCATGAAAAGAACATTGGAGCTCAGACCGGATTTATTAGAATGAGGTATATAATTTGAACTTTTAATTCAAAAAAGGAAAAGAATTTGCTTGTAAATTATGATTTATAAACTACTTTTGCACTCAATTTAATTAACCTCTGACGAAAATCGTGAATGTTGATTATAAATTTAACAGTAAAATAATCTCATGGAAGCATTAATAAAATTTGTTCAAGACGAATTTGTTACAAAAAAGGATTTTCCGGAATTTTCTGCCGGTGACACAATAACCGTTTATTACGAAATTAAAGAAGGTGAAAAAACACGTACTCAGTTCTTTAAAGGAGTAGTAATTCAGAGACGCGGAACAGGAGCAACCGAGACGTTTACCATTCGAAAAATGTCAGGTACAGTGGGTGTAGAGCGTATATTTCCCTTGAACATGCCTGCATTGCAAAAAATAGAAGTGAATAAAAAAGGGAAGGTACGTAGGTCACGTATATTTTATTTTAGAGGGCTTACCGGAAAAAAAGCCAGAATTAAAGAGGTTCGTTCTTAGATTTTATATTTTACAGATTATGGAAACACCTGCTTTAAACAGGTGTTTTTTTTTTGAACATTTGTTAATAAAATCTGTTAGGACTGTGTTCATTTCTTTATTCGATTAAATTTGTGTTTACTTTATTTTTTTTGTAATTTTAGAATAAGATTTAAATAGGAAAGCACTTTGTGAAACACCATTTAAGTCCTGTAAAGTTTACGTTCTTTGCTTTGTTGTTTGATTTGAATGATTTATTTGGTCTTAGGAAAAAATAGGTTCCAAAAATCTAGTGTCTTTGGCAGTCAAACGCTGTAGATTAAAAAGCACTTTATTGCACTATAAGTAAAACTTTGGTTATACTTCTAATACAAATAAGTGTCAAAGCAACAAAAAAGAAACGCTGAGTAATAACTTAATGTAACAGTTAAGAATAAAGGGGTTTCAAACGTTGAAATAGTGATGCAAATGCAATCAATGGTTGCCGTTCTGTAGTCATACAGAGCTAAAAATTTGATAGCTGTTTCTAGAAAGCCATATCAATGTACTTGTTACGATGATATGGCTTTTATTTTTAATTTTTTCTATTTATTTTCTTCTCTCAGATTAATTTAAAATCTTCATTGGCAATTGTGCAAATATCAATATTTTAGGCGCATATTAAATTGTATATTTGCACCGTTAAAAATAATACTATTCCAATGCCAAAAATTTACTACACGACAACCGATGAAGCTCCTGCTTTAGCCACACAATCTTTTTTACCAATTATCAAAGCATTTGCTAAAACATCTGATATTTCCATTGTAACCAAAGACATATCGCTTGCCGGCAGAATTTTAGCTGCTTTTCCCGATTTTTTGAATGAAAACCAACGAGTTACTGATGATTTAATAGACTTAAGCAAATTAGCGGTAACCCCTGAAGCTAACATTATAAAATTGCCCAATATCAGCGCATCTGTTCCCCAGTTAAAAGATGCAATTAAGGAGTTGCAAGGTAAAGGTTATGGATTGCCTAACTATCCGGATGAAGCCAATAATGACATCGAAAGTGATGTTAAATCAAGGTATGATAAAATAAAGGGAAGTGCTGTAAATCCGGTGCTTCGTGAGGGTAATTCTGACAGACGTGCACCCAGAGCAATAAAGAATTATGCAAAAAAACATCCCCATAGCATGGGTGTCTGGAGTA
>CAYTDS010000168.1:0-4860 GCA_964436555.1 uncultured Flavobacteriaceae bacterium
AGGAATATGAAAAACACAGCTTTACGAGAAATACATGAAAAACTTGGCGCCAAAATAGTACCTTTTGCAGGATACAACATGCCTGTTTCTTATGAAGGAGTAACTATAGAGCATGAAACTGTTCGCAAAGGTGTAGGTGTTTTTGATGTTTCGCATATGGGCGAGTTTTTGATCACTGGTCCCAAGTCACTCGATTTAATACAACGTGTTTCTTCCAATGATGCATCTAACCTGACTATAGGAAAAGCTCAGTACAGTTGTTTACCTAATGAAACTGGTGGTATTGTAGATGATTTAATTATTTATAAAATAAAAGAAGAGCAATACCTCCTAGTTGTAAATGCTGCAAACATTGAAAAAGACTGGGGGCATATTTCAAAGTATAATGAAAATTATGGAGCGGAAATACGAAATATTTCAGAAGAATATTCGCTTTTGGCGATTCAGGGGCCAAAGGCTATTGATGCCATGCAATCATTAACTTCTATTAATTTATCTAACATCAAATTTTATACTTTTGAAATTGGAGCGTTTGCAGATATACCCCATGTAATTATTTCGGCAACGGGATATACCGGATCAGGTGGATTTGAAATTTACTGTAAAAACGATGAAGTAAAACATATTTGGGAACGCGTGTTTGAAGCAGGTGCTGCATACGACATAAAACCAATTGGTCTCGCGGCAAGGGACACTTTGCGTCTGGAAATGGGATATTGCCTTTATGGAAATGACATAGATGACACAACTTCTCCTCTTGAAGCAGGTTTAGGTTGGATAACCAAATTTAATAAGGATTTTGTAAATGCAGAAACGCTTGCCAAGCAAAAAGCATCAGGTCTAAAACGAAAACTTATTGCGTTTGAGTTGGATGAAAGAGGTATCCCCAGACATGATTATGAAATTGCAGATAAGGACGGAACTATCATAGGCAGGGTAACTTCAGGTACTATGTCCCCTTCTTTAAGTAAGGGTATTGGTTTGGGCTATGTTTCAACCGCCTATTCCGAGATTGGAAGCAAAATATATATACAAATAAGGAAAAATACCATACCGGCCACAGTTGTAAGGCTCCCCTTTTACAAAGGATAATTGATTGCAGTAGAAGTAAGTAAAATGAAGAAAATACTCATCTTGGGGGGTAGTGGGTTTATTGGAAATGCCATTTATAAGGAGCTTTGCTCCTATTTTGATACGTATGGTACCTATTTTTCTCAGTCCAAAAATTTTGAGAACAATAGACAATTCGTCAATTACAATCTTGAGGAAGACGATATATATACTATTTTAGAGCAACTTAGGCCACAAATTATTGTCTCTGCTCTTCGAGGTAATTTTGAAGCCCAAATTGTGGCACATCAACATATTGCGCAATATCTTATGGAGCATGATTGCCAACTGTGTTTTATTTCTGCCTCTAACGTCTTTGATGCATACAGCAAATATCCATCCTATGAAAATGATAAGACATTATCAGAGAGCATATATGGTAGATTCAAAATAAAAATAGAAAACCTATTGCTCCGTTTGCCTAAGGAAAAGTCAATCATTATCCGATTGCCAATGGTTTTTGGAAATAAATCACCAAGAATAAAAGAATTAAAAACAGCACTGGCTCAAAAAGAACCAATTGAAGTCTTTCCGAATCTTATTATTAATGTCACCAATGATGACAGGCTTACACAACAAATTCATTACCTTATCAATAGAAAAAAAAGTGGTATTTACCATTTAGGTAGTATCGATTTAGTGCATCATGAGGATTTTATTAAAGATATTATAAAACGTATCGGGTTCTTTGAAAAGGTTATTTACAAACAGGTATATACAACAAACGAAGAACGGTATCTGGCAGTTTTACCAAAAGATAATAAACTACCCAAGAACTTACAAGTACGATACCAACAGGTAATAGACCACCATGTTATAAGTTAATTATTTTTAAAATTGAACGGCGTATTAAAGACCTTAATTCGTTTTCATTAACTTTAAAAAAACAACTAATTATGAGCAAATTGAGTATAGAACAAATAGAAGAAAAATTGGAACAACTCGATGGTTGGGAATATGTGGATGGTGCCATTGAAACCTCATTCGAATTTAAAAATTTTAAAGAAGCTTTTTCAGTAATGACCCGTATTGCATTTGAATGTGAATCTCAAAATCATCATCCTGATTGGAGCAATGTATACAATTCGCTACACATTCGCTTAAATACCCATGATGCGGAAGGGGTTACTGAAAAAGACTTTAAATTAGCCAAAGCAATTGAAGCTATAATTGACGTTAGTTAGGACATATTGTTAAAAAATGGTCATTTGCAAGGGCAGTAAAATTTCCTAAATTTGCCACCATTCAAATTTAATACTTTAAGAAATGGGAAGAGCTTTTGAGTTTAGAAAAGCAAGAAAGATGAAACGTTGGTCTGCGATGTCTAAAGCCTTTACACGGATTGGTAAAGACATTGTTATGGCAGTAAAAGAAGGTGGACCGGATCCTCACTCCAACTCAAGACTTAGGGCTGTCATACAGAATGCCAAATCGGTGAACATGCCTAAAGAAAATGTGGAACGTGCCATAAAAAAGGCAAGTGATAAAACTCAAGGCGATTATAAAGAAGTTTTGTTTGAAGGCTATGCCCCACATGGCATTGCGATTTTAATAGAAACTGCAACAGATAATAATACAAGAACTGTTGCTAATATCAGGAGTTATTTTAATAAATGTAATGGAAGTTTGGGAACCTCAGGATCGGTTGAGTTTATGTTTGACCATACTTGTAATTTTAGAATAAATGCACAAGGTCTTGATCCTGAAGAACTAGAATTGGAAATGATTGATTTCGGAGCAGAAGAGGTATTTGCAGATGAAGATGGGATTTTGATTTATGCTCCTTTTGAAAGCTTTGGTGCCATACAGAAAGAATTAGAAGCCAGAGGAATAGAAATTTTATCCTCAGGGTTCGAGCGTATTGCTCAGGTTACTAAAGCATTGAATGAGGAACAAATTGCAGATGTGGAAAAGCTTCTGGAGAAAATAGAAGAAGATGATGATGTACAGAACGTGTATCATACTATGCAAGAGTAATTCTATTTTAATAAAAGCTATTTTCAGGAATCCTACCTACTACCCCTTTAAAAAAAGACCTATAGGTTTCAAAATCGGCTTCTTTATTAGAAGTTGGCCACTGAGGCTCAGAAAGTTTTATCTGTTTTTTACCAAAATCAAATGCAACCAACACAATTGGAACCTTAGCTTCTTTGGCAATAAAATAAAAACCTGTTTTCCATGTGTTGACCTTCTTCCGGGTACCTTCCGGGGATAGTGCAAGCCTAAAAATTTTTCGCTCAGTAAAAAGTTTCGCAGTAGCTTTAACTGTATCACTATTTTTACTTCTATCTATTGGTGCTCCGCCTGTCCACCTAAAAAACCATCCTAAGGGAGGTTTAAATAAACTCGCTTTTCCGATATAATTAATCTCTTCATTAAATACTTTTCGGATAAGCAACCCAAGAAAAAAATCAACCCAACTGGTATGAGGAACAACTATAAATACGCATTTATCAAGTTTTGGAAAACTACCTACTAATTTCCATCCCAAGACCTGAAAATAGATAAACTTGGCCAATACTTGCATACTTTTTTACTTATAAATTGGCCTAAATAATAACCATTACACTGAGTAATTGCAACACAAAAATAGTTTTCAGATTATAGAAATGACTCAAAAACTATATTTTCCTGTAAATCTCTTTTATTTGTTCCGGTGTTATAATACTAGACCAATTTTTTCCTAATGCATTCTCCCACAGCGGTTCTAGGCTTAGGGCTACACTGGTTAACATATCAAAATCATCTTCGCTCAAGTTTTTACAAATTCCTTGAGGAAGTTCTATGCCTTGCCTTATTCTCATTTGATTAAAAAGCAGTACTCCGTCCGGATAAAATTCTTCTAAATACTGAAAGACCAAACAATTGCCGATACCATGTTTAATTCCAAGTACATAAGAAAGTCCATAACTTAACGCATGTGCCACCCCTACTTGGGAATAGGCTATACTCATTCCACCGTGCCAGGAAGCCATCATCAATTTTTCGCGGGATTCCTCGGGAGTCAAATTCCCCAAATACACCTCCATACACATTTCAAGTGCCTTTTCTCCATAACTTTGACTAAAGGCATTTAAGTACGTCCCGTTTAATGACTCAATACAATGAATAAAACAATCCATCCCTGTATAAAACCATTGTTCTTTACTGACTCCTTGAGTTAAATCTGGGTCTAGTACCACTTGATCAAAAACGGTATAATCAGAATTAATTCCCAATTTCTTTTCGGGGCCCAACAGAACGGTAGTACGTGAAACCTCCGCGCCGGTACCACTAATGGTTGGTATTCCAACATGATAAATAGCGGGTTTTTCAATTAGATCCCATCCCTGATAATCCTGTGCCCTACCTTTATTAGTTAGTAAAAGGGAAACCGCTTTTGCCAAATCCAGTACAGTACCACCACCAATACCAATTATTCCTGACGGTAATTCAGTAAAGCGATTCTTAATTTCTGCTACCAGAGCATCTACCTGTTCCGTCTTAGGTTCCTCTTCTGCAGATATAAAAATTAGCTGATCATTAAATAATTGCGGTATACGGGAAATAAGTTCCTTGCCTTCAAATACATCATCCACCAGAAAAATACAAGGAGCATCAGAATTTTTACGCTTTGGTAATAAAATATCTCCCAACTGATCAAAACTTCCATTTCCAAAAACTACTTTGGGAACCATAGGAAAGTTTTTATATCTAATACTTTTCTTTTGAGGCATATGATCTACATCAAAACGTTTATTCAAATTCATG
>CAYTDS010000169.1:0-4766 GCA_964436555.1 uncultured Flavobacteriaceae bacterium
GGTGGCTTATTGACATACGTCTTATAAGCAGCCTCTATCTTACGATTCGGGATATTTGTTTTGAACCCTCTCCTGTCTTTTCGTTCCGTATTTCGGATCGAGTTAAGACAGTTCCATTAGTTCACAATTTCTCTAAAATCTTCCCTTAGGTTCCTCGTTTGACTTGTTAATACAGTGACCGGACTGCTTCTGTTTCTATATTTCCTTTGCTTGTTGTTGTGCAATCAAAACAACTTCTTTTACCAATTAACCAATTAATAATTGTGCAATAGAAATTGACATATCTGTCTTAAGTTGAGACATCTTTAATATTAAAGAGAATGTAAAGGGAGTCCTGGATCCCCAGTTAAGTCTAAGATTTAAGCAGTTTAGCTTTAGCCATAGGAAGTCTAGCCTTGCATTCGTTTTAAGGCTCCCCTTTGAGCGAATACTTCGATATCATGCTACAGTCCCCGGAGTAGTTTCCCATCCAAGTAAGATATAGGCTTTATTCACTTTGTGAGATTCTCACTAGGAAATGGTGAAACTGGGTTCGCCCAGCTGCGAGATAATTGTGCTTTCTAATGCGCACATTGGTAAGGACCACCGTTATATAAGTGAAACTCGACTACCTAAGTTGCCTTAAATAGCCTGTTCCCGAACCGTACGTGCGAGTCTCCCCGCATACGGCTCTCCAGTTAATTCAGAATTATTAATTTAAAATTTAGCCTTTGCTCGTAGTAACCCCTTTGCCTTTGCTCGTAGCCTTGCAAAGGCAAGAGGGGTAACAAGAGTAAGGTATTTTCATTATGACAGTTAGTTTTGAGTGATTAATTTAGAGTTTAGCAAGGTATTCATTATAAAATTGGATTGGTTTTTTCCCAGAGTACTTTCCGTTTGTGATATCAACATGGCATTTGTGACACACTGGTATTTGTATACGGTTTATTGCTTTTCGAATAAATTCATAATTATCTTTCTTTTTTATCTTTTGAAGACTATTGATATGATGCATTTCAATATTCTTTTGATTACCACAAATACAACACTCATTGAAAAATTTAAATTTTGTACGCCAGAATGTTTTAACATAAAAGGGATCTAAGTCATTGGTATTGGTTTCAAATTGGTTTTTTTTTATTTTTTTTATTACATCTTTTAGGGTTGGAAGAGTTATAGTTTTGTCTTGAATTTTATGTTTTATGGTTAGGTTTTTTCCATAAGTTCGGAAAATATATCCTAATGGTTTTTTCTTTCTTCGAGCTAGTGTTTTGGCACATGAATATTTTAATATATAAAAGGCATAATGTATTGCACTAAGAAGATCACAATTTTTGTAGTAATTATATAACCCGATCATTATTTGTCGATATTTGAGTATCAGTTCATAGGGTTCAAGAATGATCCATGACTTTTTAGCTATTGGCATTTGATCTTTTTTTCGACAGAATTTTTGTATTATGAGATTTGATAATATTTTTTTCTTGTCAGGTGTTAGTTTTATTTTTCTAGAGGTTGTGCGCATAAGATATCGTGTATATATGATCTTGTTTTCTTTAATGGTTTTTCTCATGATTCTTTTATATTTCATGGATTTTGGTTTGCTCGATTTTACAGTAAATCCTAGGTAATTAAATCCGTCCTCCAATCGACTGACTTGTGTTTTGTCTTGATCTAATGTCAAATTTAGATTAGTGTTTAGAAATTGTGTTAGGTTTGACTTAATTTTGATCGCCTCTTGTTTGGTACAGGTGAGAAGTAGAACCCAATCATCTGCATAACGATAATAGCGAGCATGTTTAGGTAGTGTTGATATTTTAGCATAAGGAATTTTAAGCATCTTTTTTTCTTCTTTCTTAAACGGAACATAGTAGTCCTCTTTTGCTTTTTTATGTTTTTTTGATTGTTTCCAGAGTTGGATTAACTTTTCCATTTTCCTTCGACTTTTTTTATATTCCGGGTTTGGTTTGGGTTTGGTTTCTATATTGTATTCTTTAAGAATGGTGTCATTTATATACCTATCAAATTCAAACATATATATATTGAACAGTAACGGTGAGACAATTCCTCCTTGTGGTGTACCTGTGAGATTCTGCTTATAAGTGTATTTTTCCATAATTCCGTTTTTAAGTAAATCGTTGAGAAGTTTTAAGAATTTTTTATCTTTAATCCGTCTCTTAATGAAGAGTTTTAATAATTTATGGTTTATGGAGTTATAAGCTTGTTTAATATCCCCTTCGATTACATAATGTGTTCGCTTACAATTTTGTTTTATCCGTTGGACCGCTTCCCAAGTCGATTTATTTGGTCGGAATCCGTAATTACTACAAGTATAATTATTATCTTCTTCAAATTTTCGGAATTCCGGTTCGTAAATGCTTTCTAGTATACCTCGCATAGCTTCCTGAACTAGACGATCTTTTTGAGATGGTGTGTCTATTGGTCTTAATTTTGTTTTTCCAGGTTTCGGAATCCATGTTCTTCTTCCTGGTTGCCACATATATTGATTTGTTCGAAGGTCTTGAGCTATCTTTTTTGCTTTTTGCAAACTGAATAATTGCATAATATTTTCGTCGTCACTGGTAGCCAGAGTAAGTGCTCCTTTATTTTTACTTATTTTTGCATATGCATTTATGAACGTGAAAGGTTTTTCAAGAAGATAAAAAATTTTATAATTTATATGTGTTGTATTTTCATTGCGTTTTTTATGTTCATCTAGATAACTTGCTGATTTTTCTATTAATGTAGGTCCATAACTTAAGATTTGTTGTCTGGTAAGTTTCATAATGAAGTTATATATATATATATATGTATATATGTATATTTTATTTATTTTTTAATTTTTTTTTTTTTAATAATTTCAATTGTTTATTTTTTAGACTACGATTTATTTACAAATGTGCAATCGTCTTTCTCTATTTTTAACAGAGACTAATTTTATTACAATCGAGAATTAACCTGCCTTTCTTTTAATTCAAAGGCTCCTCTCGCATAATATTGCAAAGCAATACTAGAAGCGAGGAATCTTACTTTTTGTTCTTGTTGTATTGGATGTCCCTTTTATCAATTATTACCTTCATGGCATTATGGAAAATATTTGTTGTATAAGATAATAGAATGGCGTTATTACCTCTCATTTTCAGTGATCCTTAGATTCTATTTAGATCAACTCGGCATCGAGGGCCGCATTTGATTAGGAAGTATTAAACAGTCTCATCGTTAAATACTCTCAGGCAGTATAGCTTTCATCCAGGAGTAAGTTTTGTTACTCCGTTTATCTCCTTGGGAAACGATGGGCTACCGAATCCTCACCCACCTTAACCCTTTTATGACATGCTGTGGTCCCCTAGGCTTTCACCATTAGGTAAGTCATCTGGATTTCCGAAAACAACTTTCGGGCTAGTTTCTATAATCTGTTCTTCTTTGTTTTGTTTTAGTTTATTTTTTCTGTTTCTTTTTTTTTCTTTTTTTTTTCTTTTTTTTTGATATTTTGTGTAATAAATTAAGTATCTAGCTTAACAAGAAAACAATTGTAAGTCGCACCCATTCATCGATTGAAGCAGCTTCCCAGATTGGGTAGAAGTGTACAGATAACCCTAAAGTTTGCTTTAGGTCTGGACTATGTCATAATCTTATTAATTATTTTTTTAATAAGATCTCGGGCGCTAGAACTGGTTATTAAGAGGACTGTACCTCGCCAGTAGTCTCTGAACCTTCAAGACCTGTAGGTCAAGCTTGGCTGCAAATTGCCTTATAAATAAACAAATTTTATCGACCAACCATACATTTGAGGTCGGGTTCCATGAAAGACTTTCATAAAACTACTTTTAACAATGTTTTTATTACTATATTTAGTTAAAGTATCAATCACAGCTGAAGCAGATTCTAGAGGATCAATTGCTATTTCTTTATCTGGTTGATCTTTACATTTATAAACCCAAATAATTTTTTTTGATAACATTATTTTTAAATTTTCACTTGCATTACTAGAACCATTTTTTTGCCCATAAGTTAATCCTACTTTTTGGCGCGCTGCTAATTGTGCCTTCGTATTTTTGGAGCCGCCTATGAGCCCGCCTTTTTTTCCTTGTTGGCGTTGCCATTCGGAACTCCAAAATAATTGTTTTAAAGATTTATTTTTTGTTACAGCTAATAAAGCACGGTCTCGTTTTCCAATTTTTTGATCCCAACGCATTCTAAAAGCAACAAAATCTCCTCTTTTTTTATAAATAAGAAAACGGTAATAATGGGCAAGCGTGTGATTTTTAGCAGTACATAGAATAGTTTGGCCATATTTTGTACCGCCATCATGTAAAGGAATAATATGATGTTTTTCTAAATCTGAATCCTTTTTCTGATCCAAACTTTTTTCTTCTTTTTTTAGATATTCCAAAAATTGATCATGAATATTATGAAACATTGTTTATGCTTTGAAATTATAAACTAACCAGAATTCTAGGTAGCGTAAGATAATCTTTTGTTAAAAGAGATGTTTATTTACTTAGGTTTCTTGCAATTCACCCGATTTTTCAACAAATTTGTCAATTTGAAGGGTCAACACCCTACACGTAGGGTAAACTTAACCAATTGCATTTGATGTTGGAACAACTGCTCCAGAAATGATATTATTTCCGTAAAGTAGTGAACCTGATACTGGTTCACGGATACCGTCGATGTCAACTGGAGGTGCAGCTACAAATGCAATGATAAATACTGTAATAGCTGTTAGTAAAGTTGGGTAAACTAAGGAAGGCATTTATACCTTAACCTCGTCTTCAAATCCGGAC
>CAYTDS010000170.1:0-4599 GCA_964436555.1 uncultured Flavobacteriaceae bacterium
CTTTTATTTTATGCTTTCATGTAATTTGTCGTTAAAAAAAAGACAAATGTCATATAATTTTTGTACTTTAGAGGAACAAAAGCAAGATAATGACCAAGAAGAAGTCAGATACAAAGCAAAAAGTGCAAGGTAAATACAACTTGCGGGGCAGTGGCTTGCGAGAACTTATAGCCAATGAAACTGCCGGGTATGCGTTGTATGCAGAACCTCAAAATTTACTGGCAGCCATTTCTTATGACTGGAACGATGATGCCCGTGGTTTGGCCTTGGTAAACCTTATTCGGGAGGGTATGGATTATAACACCTTTGAGAGGGTAGCGGCTCAAATCCCATTAAAAGATAAAGATTGGGCTACCATTTTAGATACTACTTTGCGTACGCTGCTCCGGTACAAAAAAGACAACAAAACCTTTGCTCCCAAACAAACCGAAAAGATTATTGAAATTCAACAGTTAATGCACTATGGTGAAGAAGTCTTTGGTTATAGGGATTCCTTTCATGCCTGGCTTGCCCTGGACAATGTTGGGCTAGGGGGTATGCCCCCAAAAGATTTGCTAGATACTTCTGTTGGATTAGGTCTGGTAAAAGATAGTCTGGGAAGAATAGAGCACGGTATTTTGGCATGATAGTATACCGCATTGCTAAGGGAAAATATGCAGATGATTTATCAGGCACAGGTGCTGAAATGTATGGTGGCCGATGGAATAGCAAAGGAACAAAAATGGTATATACAGCTTCCTCAATTGCCTTGGCGATGACGGAAGTCGCGGTTCATGTTCCCTTTGGACTTTTACCGGTAGACTATTTTGTTGTTTCTATTGACGTTCCGGAGGATAGTATTTCTATGATTACAGAAGAAGATTTAAAAGATATTCTATGGAATTCCCATCCACCTTCCCATATCACCCAAAAAATAGGCGATACTTTTATTCATCAAAATAAGGATTTACTATTGAAAGTGCCATCGGCGGTCGTGGCGGGGGATTTTAATTTTTTAATCAATCCGGCACATAAAGAATTCTCCAAAGTAAAAGTTATAGCTGTTAAGCCATTTCAATTTGATAGGCGTTTGTTTAGGAAGGGAAACAAATAACGAGATTTCAAACCAAATATTAATTTAAAGAATAATTGCAAATAAGTACAATATTAAGTACTTTTACACGTGCAATCGCTATCCAAATAACAACGCAATAGATTAAGATATGGAAACAACGAATTATACAGAATTAAGGAAACAACTCAAGAGTAAACTTGATATGGTTTCCGAAGACAAGCAGACTGTTATTATTCATAGGGCTGGGCAGGAAGATGTTGTTATGATTTCGCTGTCGGAATATAATAGTTGGAAAGAAACTGAATATCTTCTTTCAACAAATGCCAATAAAGAAAGTTTATCACGTTCATTGTCTGAATTCGAAAATGGGAAGGTCGTTACAAAAGCGATTACGGACCTATGGAAATAGTTTTTACTCATGAAGCTGAAAAAGATTTAGACCATTGGAAAGCAACCAATAATAGAGCCATACAAAAAAGGATAACAAAGCTTTTAGAATCTATTGTTGAAACTCCTTTTAGCGGCATAGGAAAACCAGAGGCTTTAAAACATAATTTGTCCGGCTGCTACAGTAGACGAATAACTGCGGAACACCGTTTGGTTTACAGGGTGAATCAGAATGTGATAGTGGTTATTTCAATGCGGTTTCATTATTAATAGAATAGTAAGTAGATTTACCAGTTACCAGTAAAACAGCTTTTACATACGCGAGAAAAAGTGATTACCCAAAATTTGTAACACCGAATAAACTTTTCAGTAAAACGGATTTGACATACGCGAGAAAAAGTGATTACTTTTTTCGGCGGGTTGGTGGGCTGGGACGTTATGATACGCTATGCGGAGTCATATCTGCAAATCTATAAAATCCTCCAGAGGCGGATACGCCGTTTTACACTTTATGTATATTTGTTCTATAATGTCTTGCGTTATGTAACTTTGCTTTGGTAAAGCAAAGTTTTCTTCTACCAATCTCCTTCAAATTTTTCTTCTAAAAACTCTCTTTGAAAAGGTAATGGAACACTTATTATGCGAGCCGAGGCACAAGGGGAGTGTAATGTGTGTGGAATGGGTTAGTTTGCGTAATATAAATGGTATAAGTACGTTATAGAAATGTTGCAAAACACCTTTCATTTAATTAATCGAACTTTCAGATGAAAACCAAATTTATTTTTCTATTATTTTTTATAGTAGGTCAAATATATTCCCAGAAATACAAAGAATTAAATCAGGATGATTTTTATGTTGTTGGACGTGACTTCTTTTCGGTAAAAGACAGCACAAAACTTGTTGGGAATTTTAAGTTCATAAACTATAAGCCAACCCCAAGTGGAGGTAAAGATTTAGACGGTTATGTCCTATGCGCTTTTGATAAGTTGAATAGACTGAATGGTTTATATAGAGAATATGATTTAAGGGGAAAAGTTAGGTTTGAAGCGGAATATCAAAAAGGAGAAAGAAGTGGCATTTATAGAACCTATGATTACGATGGCACATTACTTCTAGATTTAGTCTATCATGAAGATGGAACTACAAGTGGTTCATACAGGATAAGAAGGGATAATGGAATGGAAACCTTTTCAAGAAAGCATGGCAAACTTGACGGTGAACTAGTTGAAGTTGATAGAGAAGGAAACCTGTTAAAAAAGGCCAACTATATAAACGACACCTTAGTCGGTAAGTATATTGAAAATTATCTTGGAGGAAAACCAAGAAAAAGGGCTGAATACATTAACGGCATGCCGATTGGCAAGTATCAAGAATATGATAGAGAAGGCAATATTGAATATGAAACCCATTGGTACCTTCGAGAAAACATTAAAAAGGATAGTATGACACCCGTTTACAAACAAAGTTTGACGTTTAGAAAGGGCGAGGACAAAAGATTTCACAAGGGTAAGGTAACAAGTAAAGAAATATATGATGATGAAGGTGCTCTTTTAAGAAGAGAACGCTATCATCTAAATGGAAATTTAGCAATGGCTGCCGATTATATTTGGGCAGAGACGTATAACATTGATAAAAATGGTAATCGAAGTAAGCATAAAGGGGCAGGTTTTAGACCAGATGGTATCTACAAAGAATTTTATGAAAATGGAAATTTAAAAAAAATAGAGAATTGGTCGGGTGGTGAAAAAAATGGAAAAGTTACTAAATATGACGAACAAGAAAATGTAACGGAAACTTTTAGTATGCAGGCTAATCTAAAGCACGGAGAATATTTAGAAATTGGTCAAAATACTGAATTGAAGAGGGAATATGATATGGGTAATATAGTAAAAGAAGTTGCAATTAGTAACTCAAAAGTAGTAAGAGATTACGAGAAAAAAGAAAATGGAGATTATATGGATACCAGCTTTTGGAGAACTACTGGTAAATTAAGGTCGACACAAAAGCACATCGCTAAAGACAACTACACGGAGTATAAAGGTTATAACGAAGAAGGGAAATTGATCGGAGGAAGTCAAACAAAAAATAAAAAATATGTAGGTAGAAGATGGAGTATAAATGATTCGGGCCAATTAACAGAGGAGGCATTCTATACTGATCAAGGTTTACCCTATGGAAAACACTTAGTGCTAGACCGTATGCCCTATTACAAAATCTTTAGTGATAATAATAAACTAATTAGAGAATTATTTTACGACACCTATAACAAGACTAAGCTAACGAAGGAGCTTATATACTATGAAACTGGCATTATCAAGACTAGAATATTGTATGAAGAGGGCAGAAAAAAAGAAGTGATTCAGCAAAATGAATCAAATAAAAAACATGGTAATCATATAATTTATAGTAAAAGGAAAGATAATTGGACAATTACTGTGCCCTACAACAATGGTATTATCGATGGCTCAATCGAAGTAAAAATTAATGACGACTGGGGTGACACAACTACTAAAGAGTTTCCAGTAGATGTAAACAAAAAGCTGACTTCGTTTTACTTGGAACTTAACCCGCATGGGGGCATGTTCGAACTAATACTTCAAGATAGAAATTTTGAAAATAAAGAAAAGTTTTATCCATTTGATTGAGTCTGATAGTTTGACTTGAGGGCAAGAGCTCCGGCCTAAGTTGGCAAAAACAATAGGGGAGAGGAGCGTTAAAAAGTTTAGGGGGTCGGTACTAGCTTTTGTTAAATTTTAAAATGTTTCAAAGAGTTCATGGCGGTCTTTAGGGTCAGCATGGATCCTAAAATTTAGCGACCGAGCCGTACATTGTTTCCAAAATTATCTGTAAGCCTTGATTTTTTGTTTCTTTTTTCATCAAGGAAAAAAGAAAAGATAACTTCGTTAGATGCAAGATTTCAAAAACCAAGCAGAAGAAATATTAAAGTCTGAAATGACCAATTCAAGTCTCGAAATCTGCATAAGGGAAAATGGCAGGGAAGGATTTGGTTTTACAGAAATACTGCGCCGTTTTATACTACAAATATATTTGTTCCATATCCGTAAATTGTTTTGACATAAAATCGTTGTCGTTCTAGTGCTAAAGCACTAGAACTGATTTTATATCAAATAGCAGAGCTATACACAATTTGCCACATC
>CAYTDS010000171.1:0-4596 GCA_964436555.1 uncultured Flavobacteriaceae bacterium
GTTATATCTAAATTCTCCTTGGCAATTTCTTCATTCTTTGCTTCCAGTTCAATAAGTTCAAGATTGGTTAAATAGGTTTGATACGTACTTGCCAACTGGGATTGAAGCAATTGAATCTGCTGTTGAATGGCAATTTCGCTATTCTCTACTTGTAGTTTTGCTATTTTTTCACTTCTATTCTGCAATAGACCGTTGAATAACGGAACTGATGCTGTAAAGCCGTAGTTTAAACCTTTTGTAAAAGATTGGGTTACGAAACCTACAGGATTTTCTGATCGGGCAAAATTATAAGCAGTACTGATTTGAATTGTAGGAAGTCTATTGGCTTTTATTAGTTTTCGTTCAAGTTCTTGAATCTTCTTATTTATAATTTGTATTTGCAACTGGGGATTTTGTTGTTCAGCAAGGGAAATTAAATTATTTAGCATTAATTTTTTATCAACTACTATGGAGTCTTGTACTATAAAATTTGTAGTTACATCTCGCCCCAAAATTTCATTTAAGCTTATTTTGGTATTGGCATAAAGCTGCTGTTGGTTTAATCTTGCTGTGTTATCTGTATTTAAATCTACCTCCGCATTTAAAACCTCAAGTTTAGAAGCCTTTCCTATGGTATATCTGTTTTGAGCAATTTCAAGACGTTGTTTAGAAATAACGATGGTGGTGTCCAATGCTATTAACTGCTGCTGTAATTGTGTAATTTCATAATAGTTGGTAAAAACATCACTAACTGTGGAAAGTATAGTAAACTTAAGCTCGGTTTCGCTTAGTTTTTCCAATTCTTTGAGTTGATCGTGTCGAGCAAACATTCTAAAACCGTCAAAAATGGTCCAATCCAGTTGCGCTCCGTATTGTAAATTGAAAGTTTCAACACCGTCAATTGTTGTCTCTCTACCATCCTGAAATGTTAATTCTGTATCTTGAATGTTGTTGTTATTCGCAATATTGGCATTAACTATAGGTAGCATCCCGGCGTTAGCTACATTATTGTTTATTTCTCCCACTTTTACATTGTTAGATGCTATTCTAATGTTAAAATTGTTTTCAAGAGCAATTTTAACAGCTTCTTCAATGGTCAATATTTCTTGTGCTGTAATTTGAAACGAAATGGTAAAAGCAAAAACAAGATTTAAAACTATTTTCTGTAAGTTCATTCTAGGTTAATTTAAAACACTTCCTTTTTCATAAAGTTCCGCTTTTTCAAGTTCCGGTCTGTGCTTACGTTCTTTGGACCACATTAGATATACCGCGGGAATGATATAAAGGGTTAAAACGAGTGAAAACAATGTTCCTCCAACAATAACAATACCCATTCCCATTCTACTTGTAGAGGCCGCACCTATAGACAAGGCTATGGGCATTGCACCCAAGGCAAGTGTAAGACTGGTCATCAGAATGGGACGCAATCGTGATTCAGAGGCTTCCATAATGGCTTTTGCTTTTGGCATACCCTGTTCTCGCAGTTGGTTGGCAAACTCTACTATCAAAATTCCATTTTTTGTAACGAGTCCAATAAGCATTACGGTACCAATCTGGCTAAAGATATTCCATGTCTGTCCAAAAAGCCACAAGGAAAATAGAGCCCCCGCAACCGCCATTGGTACAGTAAGAATAATTATCAACGGATCCATAAAACTTTCAAATTGTCCAGCAAGAATGAGGAAAATCAGTAAGAGGGCTAATCCAAATGCAAACATCGTATTGGAGTTACTTTCTGCAAAATCTCTGGATTCTCCTCCTAAATCGGTAGTAAATGTGTCGTCCAACACTTTTTCACTAATACGTTCCATGGCCTCAATACCATCACTTATGCTTTTACCCGGAGCTAGTCCGGCAGAAACCGTCGCAGACATATATCTGTTGTTGTGGAATAGCTGAGGGGGACTGCTACGCTCTTCCACTGTGACTACATTGTCTAATTGAATGAGATCACCGGCATTGTTTTTAACGAAAATAGAGGTTAGATCAAGTGGGGTTTCCCTGTCCTTTTTATCAAATTGTCCAATAACCTGATATTGTTTGCCATTCATCATAAAATATCCAAAACGCTGTCCACTTAGTGATAGCTGTAGCGTTTGGGCAACATCTATTACAGAGATACCCAAGCTCTGGGCCTTTTCCCTGTCAATATTAACATAGAGTTCAGGTTTGTTAAATTTTAGATTGATATCCGTTACGGAAAAAGTGGGATCTTGGGAAACGAGCTCCATAAACTCCGGCACCTTTTCTTGCAATTTTTGGAAGTTTTGCGCTTGAATGATATATTGAACAGGCAAACCTCCTCTTCTATTGACTGATATTGTAGGTGTTTCTGAAATCAAAGTTCGCACTCCCGAATATTGTTTAGTCCAGGCAGTTAAATCTTCCGCAATTTGTTTTTGTGATTTTTCCCTTTCTGAAGGGTCGATAAGACCAACTCTGGCAAAACCACTATTAACGGAAGAAGCACCAAATCCGGGAGAGGTAACTACAAGACTTGCTTTTAATTCCGGTATGGAATCATGCATCAGTTTGGAAAGTTCTTGCATGTACCGGTCCATAAACTCAAAACTCGCACCTTCTTGTCCCGCTACTTGAACACGCAACATACTTCTGTCATCGTATGGAGCAGTTTCTTTAGGTAATATTTTATAGAAAAGTACAATAAGACCCAAACAAGCAAAAAGAATTGGGAAACTTAACCATTTTCTTTTCATAAATGCACCAAGTGAGCGGGCATAACTTGCATTGAGATTTTGATAGAAAGGCTCTGTCATTTCATAAAACTTGGAACGCTTTTGTTTTCCGCCTTTCATTAAATAAGCATTAAGCATAGGAGTCAGGGTTAAAGAAACAAAGGCAGAAATTAGCACGGCTGCGCCAATAACGATACCAAACTCTCGAAACAGCCTCCCTACAAATCCTTCTAGGAAAATAATTGGAAGAAACACCGCTGCCAGTGTAATGGATATTGAGATTACCGCAAAAAAGATTTCATTAGAACCCTTTATGGCAGCTTCTATAGGGGACATCCCTTCTTCTACCTTTTTAAAGATGTTTTCGGTGACTACGATACCATCATCTACTACCAGACCAGTGGCAAGAACTATAGCTAATAGCGTCAATACATTAATTGAAAAACCAAAAATGTACATAATAAAGAAAGTAGCAATAAGAGATACAGGGATATCAATTAAAGGGCGGAACGCTATGGCCCAATCTCTAAAGAATAAATAGATGACCAAGGTTACCAATAAGAGAGCGATAAGCAAAGTTTCAGCAACCTCCAATACTGCCTTCTTTACAAAGACAGAATCGTCTAAAACTACGTTTAATTCAAAATCTTCCGGAAGATCTTTTTTTAAAATTTCAAATTGTTCGTAAAAGCCATTAGCTATATCCAAATAATTACTTCCCGGTTGAGGTGAAATGGCAAGGCCAATCATGGTTTGCCCTTGATCACTTAATCGGGTTTCCATATTTTCTGCTTCGAGGCTTGCAGTACCCAAATCACTAAAACGCACTATTCTTCCACCTTCGGATTTTACAATAATATTGTTAAATCCTTCCTCAGTAGAGAGATTTCCTATTGTTTTTACAGTTAATTCCGTGTTGGCACCGGTAAGTTTTCCGGAGGGCAATTCTACATTCTGGCTGTTTAAGGCCTGTCTTACCTCTGCCACAGTAACACCATAAGAAGATAACTTAATAGGGTCTATCCAAAGCCGCATGGCATATTTGCGTTCTCCCCATATTCGCACGCCGCTCACACCAGCGATTGTCTGTAATCTCGGAACGAGCACGTTATCTGCATAATCCGTTAATTCCAATACGTTTTTATTATTACTCTTAACGAGCATTGAAATGATGGTTTCTGCATTGGCATCAGCTTTTGAAACTACCGGTGGGGCGTCTAAATCAGGAGGTAAATTCCTTACAGCTTGAGAAACCTTATCTCTCACGTCATTGGCTGCTTCTTCAAGATCTTTTTCGAGTTTAAATTCAATATTAATGTTACTAGATCCTTGCACACTTGAAGAGGTAATATTTCGAATACCATCTATAGAATTAATTGCCTTTTCTAATGGCTCGGTTATTTGGGACTCTATAATATCCGCATTGGCACCGACATAATTGGTTTGTACAGAAATCTGAGCTGGATCAATAGAAGGAAACTCCCTAACGCCCAAGTAGGTATATCCAATTATTCCAAAAAGAATGATAATTAGATTTACTACAATTGTGAGTATGGGGCGTTTTATAGCTAAGGTTGATATGCTCATGATTGCGTTTGGTTTATAATGGAAATATTTAAAGGTGCACCGTTTCGAAGGCTCATTATTCCGGTGGTAAGAACGGTGTCCCCTACTTTTAATCCGGAGATAACCTGAATATCCTTGTCAGTCCGAGTTGCCGTTTCAATTACTACTTCTTTGGCTAAACCATTTTCAGAAATAAAAACTTTTTTTCCATTTTGAATGGGAATTACTGATTCCGAAGGAATAAGAATCGCATCGTCTTGGTTTTCAAGAGGTAACGAAATACTCGCAAAAGTTCCCGGTAATAACTTGCCTTCTTTGTTATCGGCCAACGCCCTAATTTGCTGGGTACGGGTTG
>CAYTDS010000172.1:0-4592 GCA_964436555.1 uncultured Flavobacteriaceae bacterium
CAACAGCACCTAAGAGAACATGGGGCGGTTTAAAGTAAGCGAAAGGTTTGTTCCCCGAACTAACTTTAGTGATGGGCGACAGGTAATTGCTCCGAAATGCCCCACGTTTCTTAGCTTCAAACCGTTGGGACGGATTAGCTAGGCTGTTTAAGCGCTGCCCAATCCGCTTGGCAGGTTTAACAGGGTGTTGTGTAACATTATGAAAATTCGGTAAAATTTCCGAAATTGTGGCTTAAATTGAATAATCATGGCAACAGTTGATAAAATACGTAGTGGACTGATTGACAAAATTTTGTCTATTAAGAATAAAGATTTTTTAGTCGCACTTGACAATCTGATTTCTTCAAGTTCAGCGGAAAATGAAGTTGTGGAATTGACCACTGAACAAAGAGAAATGCTCGAAATGAGCGAAGTGGACATCAAGAACGGACGACTGATTTCGCAAGCAGCTATGGACAAACGAAATCTTGAATGGCTCAACGGACTGTAAGATGGACGCGAACAGCGGATATTCAATACGTTGGAATACTTGAATATTGGTTAAAACGGAATAAATCTACTACCTACTCAAAGAAATTGATTAAAATTGTTGCGAAAAGAACAAAACAATTAGCTGGAACACCATTCATTTACAAAAAAGCTGATTTCAAAGATACTCGAGTGGCTTCGATTGGAAATTTCAGCATTTTCTATAAAGTGACCAATGACGAAATATTGATAACTGCATTTTGGGACAATCGACAAGATCCAAAAAAACTGTTAAAGATTTTAAAAGATAAAAAATAACGTTGCTCAATAACTAAACATTTGTTTGGTCGGTTGTAGGCTTCCCCAAGTTCAGAACTGCTCACTTGTGCAAAATTTCAATAAAGGTAAAGCTATCAAATAGTAAAGCTCCGGAATCACCAATTGACAAGAAACCGCCATCAAAGTGATTAACCAATAACGAACAACCAGCAACGAACAACGAATTTACCCCACATTCCCCTTTATTTTAATTATTTTTACGGCACCGAACCTTTAAAACCCGTCAAGGGTTAGCCTTTGTGAAAATAGCAGCTCAAATTAGGGAACCCATTCATCAGGAGATGGAGATTTTTGAAAAAAAGTTTCTACAATCCATGTCCTCCAAAGTGGCACTACTTAATAGAATTACCTACTACATCGTAAACCGAAAGGGAAAGCAAATGCGACCCATGTTTGTTTTTCTCACCGCAAAATTATTGAATAATGGCGCGGTAAACGAGCGAACCTATCGCGGAGCATCTGTCATAGAATTAATACATACCGCCACTTTGGTGCATGACGATGTGGTGGATGAAAGCACCAAACGAAGAGGGTTTTTCTCTATCAATGCACTTTGGAAAAATAAAATTGCTGTTTTGGTGGGCGATTATCTACTATCGAAAGGGCTTTTATTGTCCATAGACAATGGCGATTTTGACTTGTTGCGAATTATTTCTGTTGCCGTACGCGAAATGAGCGAAGGCGAGTTACTTCAGATTGAAAAGGCCAGAAGGCTGGATATTACCGAAGCTGTTTATTATGAAATAATTCGCCAAAAAACAGCAACCCTTATAGCAGCATGTTGCGGTTTGGGTGCCTGTTCCGTAAAGCCGGAATCCACAGAGGTTGAAATTTTTAGAAAATTTGGGGAGTTGTGTGGGATGGCTTTTCAAATTAAGGACGACTTATTTGATTATGGAGCCGAGGAAATTGGCAAGCCCACAGGAATAGATATAAAAGAACAGAAGATGACCTTACCTTTAATCTATGTGCTCAACCAGTGCACCAAGGAGGAGAAAAGATGGCTTGTAAATTCCGTAAAGAACCATAACAAGGATAAGAAAAGGGTAAAAGAAGTTATTGCTTTTGTAAAAAGGAATGGCGGATTGGAATATGCGGTTCAAAAAATGCTCGCTTTTAAAGATGAGGCTTTGCTGCTTTTAGATACTTACCCGGATTCGGAGTATAAAAGTGCCTTACAACTTATGGTAAACTACGTTGTAGATCGAAAAAAATAGAATATAACTAATTAATAAACAGGTATTTAAAAATATTTTTTATTTTTTTAATTCCTCAGGCAACGTTTTTGTTACTTTCCTCGTCTACCTTTATAGAAGCCAATATAAAATCAATTGAAAATCATTTCATTTTATACTAACGAGAAATTACTTATTCAAAAAGCAGCGGATTCCAATCCGGAGGCCCAGCGTTATATTTATGAAAAGTATGCTCCCAGAATGCTAAGTGTTTGTCGCCAATACATTAAGGATTTACATTTTGCTGAAGATGTTATGATCAATGGTTTTATAAAGGTATTTGCCCACTTAAATACCTTTAGAAATGAAGGAAGTTTTGAAGGTTGGATACGAAGAATAATGGTTAGAGAGGCTATAAGCTTTCTCAGGAAAAAACAATTTGTGGTTTTTGATGAAGTTGTATTAGAGACAAATTCAGATGCTCAAATTGCAGTTTCTTCTGAAATGGATGTAGCCCACATTCAATTATTGATAGATGAACTCCCGGAAGGGTACAAAATGGTTTTCGTGCTATATGGCGTTGAAGGCTATTCCCATAAAGAGATTGCAGAAATGCTTCAAATTTCAGAAAGTACTTCCAAATCTCAGTTATTTAAAGCACGAAAAATGCTGCAGGAAAAATTAAAAGAACAAAATATTTTGGAATATGGCACCCCTTAAATTTGAAGAACATATAAAGGAAAAATTAGATAAGCGAGAGATTCAACCCTCCCCAAGGGCTTGGGATGAAATTGCTTCTAAACTAAATACCCAGCCCCAGAAGCGCCAAAAGAACTTGGTATGGTATGCGGTAGCCGCGAGTTTTATAGGAATTCTTGTTGTTTCTCTATTTTATTTTAATAACAATGGTACTTTCAATGAAGTTTCCCCTGAGGTGGTAGATAGTGAGAATAAAGAAGTACCGCAAACCAATTCCCGGACTGTTCAAGAAGAAGCTTCCAATAATGCAATTGTTGTATCGTCAGAAAAAGGAAACGAAAAAGAGACTTTTCCTGCTGCTGCTCTAAAGGGAGATGTAAAGAGTCCGAAAGGTACAGAACTGCTAATTGGTGAAGAGCTTAATTCCGGTAATGAAAAAATAGTAGCTTCAACCGATGCCGAAGAAATACTAAATGCAAAAATAGCGGAAGTTATCGCGATAGTAGATCAATTGAACAGCAGTAATCATGCTGTAACAGATAACGAAATAGATTCGTTGCTACGGCAGGCACAACGCGATATATTGCGAGATAAATTGCTCGGAGAAGAAAAAACCGTTAGTGCTATGGCGTTGTTATCAGAGGTAGAAGATGAACTGGATATGTCTTTTCGGGATCAAATCTTCGAGAGTCTTAAGAACGGATATTTTAAGGTTAGAACCGCTGTGGCAGACAGAAATAAATAATCCATAAACAAAAAAAAGCTTTCTAATTTCTCCGCAAAAAAAAACGGAGCAGGGAGGAGTTTATTCATCAATTATTAATCAAAAAACGCAGTTAAAATGAAAACAATTACACTTTATGTACTGGCACTAATCATGTCATTTGCATTTCAAAATGCCCGAGGGCAAGAGGATTATGAGAGAAAGATCAAAATTCTTAAAGAACAAAAAGCGCCTATTATCGCACAAGAAAAGGAGGCTTTAAAAAGAGAAGTAGAAACAATTAATGACCAACTGGAGCGAGGCCAAATTACCGCAGCCGAAGCAGCCCAGTTAAAAGAGAGCGCAGCAACAAAAAGAGCTCTAAACATTGAAAACAGGACGGCAATTATTGATAACAGAATTGCTTTGCTGGAACGCAATGAAGGGAAAGAGTTGGGAATCAAGAATTTTGATACCACAGGTGTACGGAGTATTGGCTTGCGCATTGATGTTAATGGGGAGCCATTGGAAGAGTATTTATTTGATATAAGAAAGAAACCAATAAAATATGACAGACGTACGTACTCTGATTTTGTTTTTGCCATTGGTTTAAACAATGCTATTATTGATGGGCAGTCATTGGAAGATTCTCCCTATAAATTGGGCGGAAGTCGCTTTTTTGAGATGGGATGGGCATGGCGTACCCGGGTGTTTGAACATACTAATTTTATGCGAATCAATTATGGGCTGTCGTTTCAGTTCAATGGATTAAAACCTAACGACAATCTGTATTTTGTCAACAATAATGGGCAGGCTGAATTACAGGAATTTGAGTTTGACTTAAAAAAATCCAAACTGCGAATGGATAATTTAGTGTTCCCGGTTCATTTTGAATTTGGGCCATCCAAATTACGGACAACGGAAAATAGTATTCGGTATTCCTTGAATAAACAATTTCGGATAGGCTTTGGTGGTTATGGTGGATTTAATCTAGGAACGCGTCAAAAACTAAAATACAACAGAGATGGTGAGAGCGTAAAGGAGAAATATAACGGTGGCTTTAACACCAGTAATTTTGTGTATGGGCTAAGTGCTTATACAGGTTTTGAAAATGTGCTCTTGTATGTGAAGTACGACTTAAATCCTATTTTTAGGGATGCACTTGTAGAACAACGTAATATTTCTCTGGGATTACGGTTTGATTTGTA
>CAYTDS010000173.1:0-4573 GCA_964436555.1 uncultured Flavobacteriaceae bacterium
GTAGCAGCACTAAGTTCGGAAGAACGTGCAAAAATGGCCGAAGCACCATTTGATATAAACGCTTATCAAAAAGCCCTCGATATTGAATCAGTTTATGGTGAAAAAGGGTATACCACCAATGAGCGTAACAGTATTCGCCCAACCTTGGATGTAAACGGCATCTGGGGTGGATACATTGGAGAAGGAGCAAAAACAGTAATTGCCAGTAAGGCCTTTGCCAAAATTTCTATGCGTCTGGTCCCGGATCAAGATTGGCATGAGATTACCCAGCTTTTCAAAACTCATTTTGAAAGTATCGCTCCCAAGGGGATAAAAGTAAAGGTTACCCCTCACCATGGCGGACAAGCCTATGTGACACCAATTGATACTATTGGATACCAAGCAGCAGAAAAAGCTTATGAGACGACCTTTGGTAAAAAACCGATTCCGCAGCGCAGTGGGGGAAGCATCCCTATCGTTGCTCTTTTTGAAAAGGAACTGAATAGTAAAACCATCCTCATGGGATTTGGTTTGGACAGTGATGCCATCCATTCCCCCAACGAACATTTTGGAATTTGGAATTACCTGAAAGGCATAGAGACCATCCCCTATTTTTATAAGTACTTTACAGAACTGTCGAAAGCATAAGAGAATGTATAGTATTTAACTAATAGCAAAGAACCGCTTACAAAATGATGTTTAGCGGTTCTTTTTCTGAATAATTGTATGAACATTAGTCCAAAATATCTTTGGCCTTATCCTTTAACTTTCCAAGCAAAGATTTCTTTTCTTTAACCGGTTCCTCTGTACTTTCCATATTAGTTGAAGAATCGGTACTTTTCTTTCCAATCAAACTCTTTGTTACCGAATTTCCGCTATTCCCCGTCTCTTGTGGCATTTTTATCTTATTGGCAGCGATAATTTCCCCCTTTAACCAGTCTTGCACGAAGGCTTTTATCACATCATTCACTTCTTTTCCAGCTCGGTAAGCGGCTTTCCATTCATCGCTCTTCGACTCGTAATCCGGGTTAGCAAACTTTCTGATTTTATATTTGTCCGGTTCAGTAAGTTTTGCATTAAAGTCGACCGTAGATATCAGTTTTAAATAGGCCTCCAGCCTTTTTTTTACCGCTACAGCAGGATCCTCAGGAAATTTCTGCTTCCATTTTGTTAAGTTCGGTGTTGGGTCATCAAATTCTGCCAATTGTGCGCGCTGACCTGCTACCATCTCTTCATACATTGGAATAACATGCGCATTGCCTTTTGGGTTTTTCTTCAATTCTGCTAAGGACACTTCTAAATCTTTCAAAGAACTCCTCATGCTTTTAAGGGTTTCTTCATCCATTCTTGGCGGTTCAGAAGTAGGTTTTAGACTGTTGCGTTTTTTAGCGTATGCGGTGCTAAATTCTTCGCTATTACAATACATTTTAATATATTCCAACATCTCCTTAGATGCACCTACCTTGTCGCCAGCGACAACCGAAGGTAATAGTTTAGCATACGGCAGTTTAAAATAGCTGTCATTTCCAAAATCATTAAATCCCCCAGTAAAGTTCGCTAGAATATGATTTTGAGCGTTATCATGTGCCAATCCTAATTTGGCAATAATGTCTTCGGCGTATTTGAAGGAAGAAAAGACCAGCAACGCCGGAAATACTATTAATATAATGGTTTTTGTTTTCATTGTTTTATCCGTTTTGTATTATAATTTTGTGAGGTGTTTGCATCAATTGTTATATTTAGGATATAGGCTTGTCCGATTAGAAAAAATGTACCCTTTCTTGCCTTAGATGTAAAATTCAATTAATTTAAGTGGACATACAATCCCCTAAAAACAGGATTTTTAAGCCTGTTCAAAAAATCATTGAAAAAGGGGATGGAAACTCCGATTAGGTAGCTTACTTTTAAATACATCTAACACACCATCATGAAGCTTAGGGTTTTTAACCGGGTAAAAAGATATGGCCTCTTTACCATATGGGGTTATGCACAGTTATGTCTTGGACAAACAACAACTCTGGATAGTCTTAGAAATAAACTAAAAGCTTCAGGAAAAGATACAACCCGAGTAATTTTATACTATGCCTATGGAACCGAGTTGGAAAATGCACAACCTGATTCCGCCCTTTACTATTTTGATTTAGCAAAAGCACTTTCTACTGCCTTAAACTATGATCGGGGAAAAGCTTCATATTCTAGTCACGCAATTACCATTCTTAATGCCAAAGGTAAGTTTCGGGAAGCTTTGGGAATTGCTCAAGATGCATTAAGATTGTATGAGACCATGGGAAATCAAAGAGATTTAGCCGTAGCATATCTTAACGTAGGCAGTGAATGGCATTATCTATCCGATTTCCAAACGGCCACGGAGTATTACCTAAAATCTAAAAAGATTGCCGAAACCATTGGAGATAAAAGATTACAGCGTATTACCAACAATAACCTGGCCTCCATATTTATCAATTTAAAAGAATATGGCAAAGGCAAGCAATATGCGGAGCAATCCTTAAACATTGCCCGGGAAATGAAAAACGAGTACGCTATTTCCTCCTCTATGTACAATATTGCAACCGCCGAATTGTATCTTAAACAATATGACGCTGCCTTAAAAAACTACACGACGATTGAGGAGATAGGGCTTCGGACAGACGATTACATACTTATTCTGGATGGACAATTAGGAACCGCTGATGTGTTTACTGCCAAAAACAATACAACTAAAGCGCTAGAATACTACACCAAGGTTATTCATTTATCTGAAGAGAAAGACGCTCCGGAATATAAAATGTATGCCTACATGGGGCTATCAGATCTGTATTTGAATACTCAAAACTATATCAATGCCGAAAATAGCATTGAAAAAGGAATTGCTTTGGCTAAACAATTGGAATCCCAATTTGAAATGAAAGATTTGGTTTTAAAAGCCGCTGATCTTGCTGAAAAAACAGGAAAATATAAAGAGGCTTTAAACTATCGCAAACAATACGAAGTGCTCAATGATTCCATAACAGGCGAAAAAAGTAAATCGAACATCAACCTGTTGGAAGCTAAATTTGAGGCTGAAAAAAAGGAGAGTCTAATAACCCAATTGGAGGCTGAAAAACAAATACAACAACTTCAATTACAACAAAAAAGCCTTTGGAACTATATCTTATTTGGAGCCATTTTGGCTATTTTACTACTTAGTTTGCTTCTCTACAGAAACTATGTCCACAAGCAAAGGCTACAACAGCAACGCATTACTGACTTGGAACGTGAAAAACTCCTGGCCGCTGCTGAAGCGGTCTTAAAAGGGGAAGAACAAGAACGAACCCGATTGGCCAAAGACCTTCACGACGGTCTTGGCGGAATGCTATCAGGAATTAAATATTCATTTCAAACTATGAAAGAAAATCTGATTATGACCCCGGAAAACCTGCAATCTTTTGAGCGAAGTATGGATATGCTAGACAGTTCCATAAAGGAAATGCGACGCGTGGCACATAACATGATGCCCGAATCTCTTGTAAAGTTTGGTTTAGATACATCTCTAAAGGATTTTTGCGGTGAAATAGGGCATAGTGGTGCTTTGCAAATCAATTATCAGTCCATTGGATTGCAGCAAGACAATTTGGAAAAGACTGTTGCCATTGCGGTTTATAGAATTGTTCAGGAACTTATAAGCAATATTTTAAAACATGCTTCTGCTAAAGCTGCCTTAGTTCAAGTGGCAAAAAACGATAGTTATTTAACCATTACTGTTGAAGACGATGGTAAAGGGTTTGATACCACATTGCTACAAACCTCAAAAGGTATCGGTTGGACGAATATCCAAAATAGGGTTGATTTTCTTAAAGGCAGGTTAACAATTGATTCCCAACCGGAAAAAGGAACCTCGGTACATATAGAATTTGAAGTATAGATGGCAACCAAAATATTTATAGTAGACGATCATTATATGATTATTGAAGGCATCCGATCCCTGCTTCAAAATGAAGTCGGACTAGAGTGGATGGGTCATGCTATGAATGCAGCATCATGTTTAGACTTTTTGAAAAATCAAAAGACAGATGTTTTATTTATGGATGTAAATCTTCCCGATCAAAGCGGAATTGATTTGTGTTCTCTAGTCAAAAAAACGTACCCTAAAATCCGGATTGTCGGACTTAGCTCTTTTAATCAATTTAGCTTTATCGAAAAAATGCTCCAAAACGGTGCTGCGGGCTATGTCTTAAAAAATGCCACAAAGGAGGAATTGCTGATGGCGATTGATACCGTTATGGAAGGGAAAACGTATATCAGTGCGGCCGTGGAGACCACCATCAATACAAATAAAAACATCAAAACACCCCTAATAACACGAAGAGAAAAAGAAGTGTTATTACTAATAGCAGAAGGCTTAACCAATGGTGAAATAGCCGATACACTTTTTGTAAGCATCACCACGGTAGATAGCCATCGTAAAAATCTTCTCGCCAAATTTGAAGTGAAAAATACAGCGGCCCTAATTCGGATGGCCACAAAATATCAGCTCATTTAAAACTATAGGCGCCCTGGTATTTGCATATATTAGCTAAGAGGAAAACATTATATTTTCTTTACAAAATCGGTAATA
>CAYTDS010000174.1:0-4562 GCA_964436555.1 uncultured Flavobacteriaceae bacterium
TCTATCCCGTAGAGTCCGCCTACTAAACTCCCTGCCTCCCAAACTTCAAAAGATTTAGCATAGCCCAATTTATGAAGTCGCAAATATGCCTCCTTCATATCTTTCGTAATCCAGGTGCTCACATAACCTGACCTTTCAATGGTTGCGCATTGATTAATTACTTCCTCAAAACAGGTGTTTTGGGTGTAGGTAAATTTATGGCTTTGGAGCACCTTTTTCATGCTCTTGGAAATTTTGATCTCATCCGGAAATAAGACCATTCTCTGCTCCGGACTCCACCAAAGAATACTGTATCCTTTGGAGAACCACGGAAATATTCCATTTTTATATGCAAGCATTAATCGCTCAGATGATAAATCGCCACCAACCGCCAATAACCCCTCTGGGTTGGCGGTTTCAACCGGTGGAAACTCTATTTCAGATGTAAGGAAATGAATAGAATTAGTGTTTTCCATTGGTACGTATTGGATTCTCTAAATACAATTAATCCTCCAAATCAAAACACAAAAATTGCCTCTGTAATAAATACTAAAATTACCCGCTTAAAAGGGTAAATCGTCATGATCTTCTTCATTCAAATCATCCGCAGGGTCAAAAGCTTCCATTGGTGGCACAGGAGGAATATTACCACTTGCTTGCTCTGTCTGAAGCGACTCTACTCGCCATCCCTGAATAGAATTAAAATATTTGGTTTCCCCTTGTGGGTTAACCCATTCCCTGCCTCTGAGGTTAATACTAATTTTCACATCCTGTCCTACTTTAAAATTGTTTAAAAGATCACATTTGTCTTGAACAAATTCTACCATGATGTGCTGTGGATACTGCTCTTCTGTGGTAACAACCACTTCCCTTTTTCTAAAACCATTAGTTCCAAAAGTTTGAGTATCCCCAATCATTTTTACTTTTCCTTGTACTTCCATTTTCTTTTAATTTGATAATAACACTTTCCATGCGGAAAGTACATCTTTTTTATGTAAATATTCTTGTGCTTTTAGATGTAATTTTACCGTATCCTCCGCACTTAGTAAAGCTCTTAATTCCAAATTGTGCGATATAAAATCGGCTACCTCTTCCGGACCGGGCAATGCCTCTACATTCCCTAACATACCCAGATCATTACCTGTTAAAACGGAGCTTAATCGGATTCTTGCTGGAATCCGATCAATTCCAATTCCAAGAACAGACAGGGGTTTCGGCACCTCAAATAAGCCTTCTTTTGCTCTTGAATACCAATTACCTCCCATACGTGCGACCAAATCAATTTTATTTTGATCTATTATGCCTTTTTCCCCGAAAACAGCTTTATTTATATGAATTTTTAAAACCTCAGAAAAAACAAGATTTCCTGCACCACCTTCTGTCCCTAATGGCTCAACTTTAAGTACTTTACATTCGTAATGCACCGGAGATTCAGCGACCCGAAAAGGTTTCACCAAATCCGATTTTAACATGGTGAGTCCGGCTTTTACAAACTCATTCTCTCCTTCATTATACTCTGTGCTCGCTAAAGAAGTTTGCTGCACAATTTCATAATTCACAACATTTATAACCACTTCTTTTGTGTGTAATACATTGTCCAATGTATGTTTGGTGGTATTATCTCTTACCCTTCTCGCCGGCGAAAAAATTAGTATGGGCGGATTGGAACTAAAAACGTTAAAAAAACTAAATGGAGATAAATTAGGCCTTCCCTTGTTGTCTAAAGTGCTGGCCAGAGCAATCGGTCTCGGACCAACCGAGGCTAGCAAATAACCGTGTAATTCGCTAGTAGAAATCTCTGCAGGTAGTATTGAAAACATTTCCGCCATAGTGCTTACAAAGGTACATAAATTGTGTTCCAATTGAAACCTTCGCAAAGAGCTTAATAGAATAACCTAGCAGATTTTGCGTTATCTTTATGCTTTATTAATTTGTTTGGATGCCATTCAATCCTAAAAAGAAAACAGCTTATATTTTTCTGTTGGTATCGGCCTTCTTCATCGTAAGCCTTATTCTTTGGAACACTAATAGTTTCTTTAAAAAATTTAAGGAAGAAGAGCGCTACAAAATGGAAATCTGGGCAACGGCGCAGTCCGAATTTTTGTCCTCTTCTGAAGATGCGGATTTGGGAAATTTGCATGTAAAAATCTTTCAAAACAACACATCTACCCCAATGATACTGGTTAATAAAAACGGTTCCGTACGGGTAAACAACATGCCTAAAGAAGTATCACAAGACAAGGTACTTCTTCAAGAAAAAATTAAAAAATTCCAATCGGAAAATAAACCAATATCCATAGACGATGCCGGGGAACATCTAGCAACCTTGTATTACGGAAATTCTGAAGTTTTAAATAAATTAAAATACTATCCTATAGCCCTATTACTTATAATTTTTCTGTTCGGAACAGTAATTTTCTTTTTCTTTAAAACGAATAAGGCGTCTGAGCAAAATAAACTCTGGGCGGGTATGGCCAAAGAAACAGCACACCAGATAGGCACTCCTTTGTCTTCGCTTTTAGGGTGGAATGAATTATTGAAAGCGGAAAATATTGGTCCGGAAATAACAAATGAAATAGAAAAAGATATTTCACGACTTCAAACCATTACGGATAGATTTTCAAAAATTGGTTCTTTGCCACTATTAGATGAGCATGATATTGTTGAAGAAACCAAAAATGCGTATGAGTATTTGAAATTAAGGAGTTCTAAGTTAATACAATTCTCCTTTCATTCTAAAGTAGAACATTTAGCTGTGCTCCTAAATCAGTCCCTATACCACTGGACTATAGAAAATTTGGTTAAAAATGGTATTGATGCCATGCGGGGAAAGGGCAGTATTCGTATTGAAATTATACCGGAGGGTGGCCGCGTAAATATTCTTGTGGTAGACACCGGTCACGGTATTTTAAAGAAAGATTTTCAAACCATTTTTATGCCCGGCTTTACTTCAAAGAAAAGAGGCTGGGGTCTGGGTCTTTCCTTAGTAAAACGTATTGTGGAGGAATACCATAACGGTAAAGTAAAGGTACTCTCTTCGAGTAAGGAAGGTACCATTATGCAGATTTCGTTAAAAGTAAATACTTAACTATGCCAAGAGAAAAGTTTATTGTTATTAAAGATGCGGATTTAACCAATAATTGTCCCGAGTGCTATAATCAAGAGATAAAACTTACCTTTTATCAAAAACATCGCTATGGTAGGTTTTCACACCGGGCCACAAGTGAGGTAATTCATGAACTTAAATGTAAGACTTGTAATTCTATTTTGTATCCGGTAAAATGGACAGCTGATATTGAGCGTGTTTTTGACTACTACCAGAAAACGGTTATCCCGGAAAAGACTTCATTAAAATTTACTCCTTTGTTCTATGTAGTTATTATATTGAGTATTACAATTGTTGCCGCCTTAGTCTACTTTCTTCTCCAAGAAGCTATTCAATTTTAGAACGTATCTCCTCCGCAAGCGTAGTAAATTCCTCAGGACTAAGTTTTATTTTATGCTGAAAGGTAGCATCTTTCATTTCATTCAAAGGGATAAGATGCACATGTACATGGGGTACCTCCAGACCAATTATTGTTAAACCGACGCGTTTGCAATCTACTACTTTTTCTATTGCCTTTCCCACTTTTCTTGAGAATGCCATAAGTCCCAAATAAGTAGCTTCGTCCAAATCAAAAATCTTATTCACTTCCTTTTTGGGAATACAAAGCGTGTGTCCTTTGGCGTTGGGATTGATATCTAAAAAAGCAAAAAAATGGTCATCTTCAACAATTTTGTACGAAGGAATTTCTCCATTGATGATTTTTGTGAAGATGCTTGCCATAATAAGTTATAAGATTAGTTATAAAAAAATCCCATCAAAAACTTGATGGGATTAAATATAAAGATTAATCTGTTTCTTATCTAGTAATCTCTAAAATATCAAACTTTAAGGTACCATTAGGAACAGTGATTTCTGCAGTCTCACCCACTTTTTTTCCAAGCAGTCCCTTACCAATAGGAGAGCTAACCGATATTTTTCCGGTTTTTAAATCGGCTTCACTTTCGGCTACCAGGGTATACTTCATTACCATCCCATTGCTTTGATTCTTCAATTTTACGGTGGATAATACCAAAACCTTAGACATATCCAGTTGAGATTCATCTATAAGTCGAGCTGTGGACACCACTTCCTCCAATTTGGCTATTTTAAGTTCTAAAAGGCCTTGGGCTTCTTTTGCTGCATCGTATTCTGCATTTTCAGACAAATCTCCCTTATCCCTTGCGTCTGCAATAGCCTGTGAAGCCTTAGGCCGTTCAACGTCTCTGAGTTGGTTTAGCTCCTCCCTAAGTTTTTTTAACCCCTCTGCGGTGTAATACGATACGTTACTCATAGCCCCTGTATTTAATAAATAGGAAAATCCTCTTTTTTATAGAGGATTTAAGACAAATATACATTTTTTTTGTTCAATTTTGTTGAAGTTTTCATAAAACCACTGCGTAACATGCGAAGTATATCGGGCTTTTTCTTACTCTGCACCTTACTCTGTTGCAGTACTGACAGAACCAACAGAAACCCCTATTTACAGGAAATTCGTTTC